>JADLHR010000382.1 GCA_020848665.1 Anaerolineae bacterium | reverse complement strand
TCTCGACCTTCTTTTCGCTGGTGCTGGGGCTGCCCGCCGCCTACGCGATTGCGCGCTTTCATTACGACTGGCTGGGCGTGATCCTGCTGGCCGCGCGTATCGTGCCGGGCATCACCTTTCTCGTGCCCTGGTATATCCTGTTCAATCGCGCCGGGCTGACCGGCAGTTACGCCGCCCTGGTCCTCAGCCATATGATCGTGTCGATGCCGTTTATCGTGTGGGTGATGGTCCCGTTCTTCGAGGGCCTGCCGCTCGAAGTCGAGGAATCGGCGCGGATTGATGGCGCGTCGATGCTCGGCACGTTTCTCCGCATCGCGCTGCCGCTGGCGGTGCCAGCGATCATGACCGCGACAATTATGTCGTTCATCTTCTCGTGGAATAATTTCATGTTCTCGCTGGTGCTCTCCGGCAACGATACGCGCACGCTGCCGGTTGCGATCTTCAACTTCATCACCTACGCCAGCGTGGACTGGGGCGGGCTGATGGCGGCAGCGGTGCTGATCACGCTGCCAGTGCTGGTGATTACTGCGTTCATGCAGCGGTATGTCGTCTCCGGCCTGACTGCCGGGGCTGTCAAAGGTTAATTCCAGGACAATGAGCGAACTTTCTTCCACCATGCGGGCGCTGATGTTCACCGACTTCAACCGCCTGGAGCTGCAATCCGTGCCGGTGCCGCGCCCGGAACGCCCGGACGACGTGCTGATTCGCGTCCACGCCGCGTCGGTGTGCGGCTCGGACCTGCACGGCTACACTGGCAAGACGGGACGCCGCAAGCCGCCGCTGATCATGGGCCACGAGGCCGCCGGGGAAGTCGTGGCAACCGGCGAGGCGGTTCAGAACGTAAAGCCCGGCGACCGGGTGGCGCTTCATCCGCTGATCTACCGGCCCGATCCGGCCACCGGGCGTGTCGTGCGCCAGATGATCGGCATGAACCTGCCGGGCGCTTACGCTGAATATACCGTCGTGCCGGAGTCGAACGTCTATCCGCTGCCGGACACGCTGCCCTACGCCACCGCCGCGCTGACCGAGCCGACGGCGGTCGCGGTGCACGCCGTCGGGCTGGCGCGCATCCGCCCCTACGACCGCGCGCTGGTGATCGGCGCCGGAACGATCGGGCTGCTGACGATGCAGGTGCTCAGGCTGGCGGGCGCGAGCGAGATTGCCGTCAGCGACGTAAGCGCGACGCGGCTCGCCGCCGCCCGGCAGATGGGCGCTACACGGGTGATCAACCCCGCTACCGATGATTTCGCGGCGTTTGTGGCGGATACAACCAGCGGACAGGGCTTCGACACTGTGTTCGAGGCGGTCGGCATCAGCGCGACGGTCGGACAGTCGCTGCGCGCGATCCGCGACGGCGGCGCGATCGTCTGGATCGGCAACAGCGAGCGGATCGTGGAAGTCGATATGCAGGCGGTCGTCACGCGCGAGCTGCAAATCATCGGCAGCTACGGCATGAACGAGCGTGATTTTGGGCGCGCGCTGGCGATGCTGTCCGACGGGCGGATCGACGCGGAGCACCTGATCTCGCGCCGTGCCGCGCTGGAAGAAGGCCCTACCCTGTTCGACGAGCTGCTGCGCGACGAAGCGATCGTCAAGTGTGTGATCGAGATCCCCTGAGCCGCGCCGCTTTCTCTCAATCAAACACGCCGGTCGGGTAGCAGCCCCGTCCGGCGGCTCTTGCCGCGCGCTCCAGGCTGTCGAGATATCGCTGCTGCGCCGTATCAGGCGGATAGGCGCGCGCTTCGGCGTAGCCGCCCGCGACCAGCTCGGCGTTGACAAACACCTCACCCACGTAGACATAGCGCAGCAAGCGACCGTGCACGTCGGTGTTGCTCACGTCGCGGACCAGCGTAACCGTCTGCCCCTGCACCAGCGCCGTGTTCGCCGCCGTCGCCTCGGTGTAGCATGTCTCGTCGCGCTCCGGCGTGTTGACCCCGATGTAGCGGACGCGATAAATCTGCCCGCCGAGGCGCACGTCGATCGTGTCGCCATCGATCACGCGCGTAACGGACGCCTGTTCTCCCTGCGCGCCAGGCGCGATAACCTCGGTCGGCGCGAGTTGCTCCAACCCGGCGCAGCCCGCCAGCATCAGCGCTACCACAGCCCACAGCAGCGCCCAGCGGCACCACCCTGACCGTCGTGCAAGTCTCGAAGACAGCATAAAGTCCTCATTTGGCTCGTGCACGCCGGGCGCGACCACCGGCGACACGCTCTTTATACGCCCTATCTCTTTAACTCGCCGCCTGTCAGCCTATCACGCGTTTTCGCGCTGAAGCAAAATGCCCGGCAGCAGTGGTCGTTTCTGATCGTTGGCGGCGTCCGCGCAGGGGCTATTCGACGCGCGGATCGAGCAGCCCTTCGGCGATCAGATAGCTGCCGAGCAGATCCGCCACGATCCGGTTACCGCTGGCGTCGAGGTGAAAATCAAACGCATTGTAGACTGTTTGCCCATCGTTAACGGCGACGGTGAAGGCGTCGGTCGGGTCGATGCAGCGCCAGCCGCGCGCCGCGCACTCATCCAACAGCGTGCGCCGCCCTACGATCAGGTAATTGAGCGTTTCGGAGCCGATCAGGTCCTGGCTCCAGGTCGCGTAGACTTCTTCTTTGGTCGGAACCAGCAAAATGACCAGCTCGGCGCCTATCCCGTCTGTAACGGCGTGCGCCGCGTCGAGCGCCGCCAGCGTCCGATCCCACCCGTAGCGCGCCATCCCGGAACTCAGATCATGCGTGTCGAGCCGCGCGTTGAACAGCATCTCGCGCCCGTTGACTGTGACAAAATGCTCGCCGGACGCGTCCACTTCCGCCGGACGATCCAGCGCATCGCGCAACAGGCGATATACCGCCGAATAATCGGCCAGCGGGCCGTAGTCCGGCACTTCGGAGATGGGCGGCGGCGGCCCGGCGAGCGCATCCACCTCGTCCCGCAGCCGCGCGTGATCGTAATCGTCCTGATAGTCGTTGCCGTACCACTGCCAGATTACGACCTTCGGCTCCATCGGGACGGCGTAGCTGCTGATCACCAGCTCATGCGACAGCGACCCGGTGCCTGGAATGCCCAGGTTCATCACGTGCCAGCCGAACTGCGTGTGAAGCTGCTCGACCCAGCAATCCTCGAAGTCTGTCCAGCAGAAAGTGAACGAGTCCCCGACCGCCACAAGGTCCATCGGCCACTGCGGCGGATTGGTGCGGAACCCTTCCGCCGAGCCTTCCCACAGGCGCAGCGTGTCGAAGGTGAACGCCGCGTCACCCCAGTGAACCGGGTAGTCGTCCAGGCCGGGCGGGATGCGCGCCTGGAACTCGCGGCTCGTCTCATAGGGAAAGACCGGGATAATATGCTCGTCGCTCCAGGGGACGCGTCGCACATGCTGGATCACTCCCTGCGTACCAGGCGGCAGCGCGTCGAAGCCCACGCGCAGCAGCGCTTCGAGCAGCAGCCACGTCAGCAGAAACGCGAAGACCAGCGCCAGCGCGCGCGCCAGCACCCTCACCAGCCAGCGATGCGATCCTGCGGCGTGAGCCTGATTGTCAGTGTGCATCCGCGCCCTCGTTTACTCAGACGCCGGTAGGGGCTGCTCGGCGGCATGTTCCAGGCGATAGATCGCCCCTTTGTAGTCTGCCAGGTACAGCTCACCCTGCTCGTCTTCGCCGAAGGACGAAATGACGAACGCCGTGTCCATAAACGTCTCGCTCCGCCATACGCCGCTCTCGTCGCGCGAAGCGACCCAGATGATGCCGTTCATATAATCGCCATAGAAGTACAGGCCGTCCAATTCTGGCATGGCCTGCCCCCGGTAGACGAACCCTCCGGTCACCGACAGCCCGGCTTCATGCCCGTACTCCAGGATCGGCGGCGTGTGCTCGCCAAGGACGGTCTCATCTTCCAGATAGGGCTGTGTCGCCTCAAACGCGCTCCATCCGTAGTTCTCGCCGCCCCGGCTGGTCCCCGGCTGATAATCGATTTCCTCATAGCGCCACTGGCCGACATCGCCGATGTACAGATCGCCGGTCGCCCGGTCGAAGCTGAAGCGCCAGGGGTTGCGCAGGCCCAGCGCCCAGATTTCGGGCAGATAGGCCGGGTCACCGACGAAGGGGTTATCGTCGGGCACGCGGTAGGTCTCGGCGTCCACGTCGAGGCGCAGCATCTTGCCCAGGTACCGCTGCGGGTCCTGTGAGTTGTAGTTCGGCTCGGAAGGCCGCCCACCGTCGCCGAAGCCGATATACAGGTAGCCGTCTGGCCCGAAAACGATATTGCCGCCGTTGTGGTCTTCAAACGGCTGATCGACCGTCAGAAGAATCACGGCGCTCGACGGATCGGCGCGATCAGGATCATCCGCCGAGACGTGGTAGCGCGCCAGCACGCTGTCGCCCTGCTGGTTGGTGTACGATACGAAGAACAGGTCGTTCTGCTCATAGTCGGGGTGGAACGCCAGACCCAGCAGCCCCTGCTCGGTGTAGACGCCGCTCGGCACGCCTGGTGGCAACAGCGCGCTGATCGCCAGGAATGGCTGCGGAAGGGTCGCACCATCACGCACGACCCAGATATTGCCCCCCTGCTCCACGACGAACAGCCGTCCCGACCCGTCGCCCGCGTGGAACACGCCCAGCGGAATATCGAAGTTGTCCGCTACTTTGACCCACTCGTAGGTCACGCCCTGGCGGGTAACGGTCGTCTGCGCGGCCATCGAAAAGTCGTCCACGACCGTCTGGTTATTGACTTCCTGCATATAGGCGATGATGCTCAGGATGTCGGCGTCTGACAGGTTCGGATTGCCACCGCGCGGCGGCATCTCGTAGCCGGTGATGTTCTCCGGGTCCGTCTCAGTGCGCCCTTCCTTGATGAAGGTCAGCAGCTCATCGTCGGTATGCTCCTGGACAAACGGGCTGTCCGACAGGTCTTTGCCGATGCGGTGCCCGGTGACGCCCGCCGCGCCCGCGTTGTGGCACGAGAAGCAGTTGCCCTGGTACAACG
>JADLHR010000381.1 GCA_020848665.1 Anaerolineae bacterium | reverse complement strand
GCGACTTCATCTGCCCAGGGCAGCGCCGCCGCCGCCGCGCCGATCCCGCGCGCGACCGTCAGCAGCACGTCAGCGGTTGAGCGCGCATCATACAGCGGCCCGACGACCGGCTGCTGGCTGCTGACGATTGGCAGACCGCCCTGCGCAGGCGTCGCCACGTCGTAGCCCCAGCCTTCGAGATAGACACGGTCCGGCAGCACTAGGTCCGCATAGACGGCGGTTTCGTCGGGCATCGGGCTGAAGGATACGACCGTGCCCACCTTCGCAAGCGCCTCGACCAGGCCCAGCGCGGCGGGCATGTCATAGACGGGGTTCGCGCCATGCACCAGCAGCACGTCCACCTCGCCCGCCTGCATCCGCGCGACCAGCGCCTGAGCGTCGGCAAAGGTTGACGCCGCGGCCGGCAGCAGGCTCGCGTCCTCAATCCCTTGCGCGAGCGACAGGCCGCCCGCCTGCCCGATTGTCCCGGCAAGAACGTTCAGCGCCTGCACCGCCGCGACCGCCGCCGTCGCGTTGTCGCGCCCGGCGAGGCCCGCGCCCGGCAGAGCGACCGGTCGTTCGGCTTCCGCAAAGACGCGCGCCAGCTCGGTGAGCTGGTCGACCGTCAGATGGCACGCCGCCGCCACCGCTGCGACATCTACGTCGGTCGCCGTGGCCTGCGCCGCCTCGACGCGCTGCGCTGAGCCGAAACCCTTGTCCGCGATCAGGCGCACCAGCGCCTGCGCGACCAGCGCCTCGTCGCCGGAGCGAACCGGTACCCAGCGGTCGGCGGCTGCGCCGGTATTCGTCATGCGCGGCTCGAACTGCACAAAATATCCGCGCTGCCCGGGCCGCTGCGAGCGGAACTGCCCATACGCGACGTTGTAAGCGGTCGCGTTCAGCCATGTGCCGAGGTAATCCGCGCCAAACGAGAAAATCACGTCGGCGCCGGCGAGGTCGTAGGCGGGCAGAGCCGCGCTGCCCAGCAAGTCATTGCTGACCGCCTGGAGCACATCGTAGCCGTGATAAGCGGCGTAGAGGTCATAGCGTACAGGCGCGGGCGCGCCGATCGCGTCTGCGAACAGCGTAAACAAATCGACCAGGTGGCCGGAAGTCGCTGAGCCAAGCCAGATTGCGACACGACTGCCCGCTTCGTTCAGCCGCTCATACAGCCGGTTGATGCCGTCGTTCCACGCAATCGGCTGGTACCGGCGCGAGCCACGCTTCTCCTGCTCGACCGCCCCGGTGATGCGATCAGGGTTGTACAGCAGTTGCAGACCCGACTGGCCGCGCGCGCAGGTTCGCCCACGGCTGATCGGATGCTCCGGGTTGCCCTCGATCTTGATCGCGCGGCCGTTCATCGTCTTGACGAGAATGCCGCACGCCGCCGGGCACATGCGGCATGTCGACGCAAAATAGGTCGGCACACCGGCAAGCTGCTCCTCAGGCGCAACCACATAGGGGACCAGCTCGACCCAGCGCTCGCCACCGCAGCCCGCCAGGATCGCCGTCGCGGTACCGGCTGCGCTCACCTTGAGAAAGTGTCGACGGGAAAGTTGTGTCATAGTGTGCTCCTAACGGTGGCAGACTGCGCAGTCGTAGAGCGCATCTTTGTTTTGCTGATCGGCATGGCAGCCCAGGCAGAAGCCCATTGTCTGATCGACCACCTGATGCGCCACTGTCATGCTGGCGACATCGCCATGACAGGCGCCGCAGGTCACCCCGCTGGCGATATGTGGCTGGTGGGTGAAGTAGACGTAGCTAGGTTGCTCATAAACCCGCTTCCAGGGGATCGGTTCCTGGCGCTCCCAGTATCCGGTCAGCTCCTGGATGATCGGGGACTCGGTGCGGACGTTCGCGTGGCAGCCCATGCACAACTCGACGCTCGGAATCACCGCAGCGGGTGACTTCGTGACGCCATAGTGGCAATACTGGCACTGGATTCCGCGCTGCGCGTGGATTTCGTGATTAAACGCCAGTGGCTGCTCGCTGGCAGCATCTGTCTGGCCGCTGGTCAGGAGCAGCGCGGCCACCACAACCAGCACGAGAAGCCCGATCACCGCAACTCCCGCTATCAGCCGCTGCCGTGATGACAAGCTACCTAGAATGCGCATGTGGACTCCCTTCTGAGTACGCGATCACCACTCGTAATCACGTTGCGAGACTGCACACTCTGCCAGAGCAGCGAAACAGGGGAGCATGCCCGGCAGCCGCGAGCCAAACGTGAACGGCACCTTAAAGCTGTGGAGCCGCTTGCCTGAGATGGGCGAGCCAATACCTGTAACTATACAGCGCTTTCCTGATGCGAGCGATCCTAATAATACCATTAAGCCGATTTCTGCGCCCGCACGCTGGAGCCTACCGACACAACCGAAGCTCTCTGCCGATGAAGCTGATGAGATTGTAAACAAACGGCAAGCACGTTACAAGCACCACAATAATAGCAGCACAAGTATAATTTTCGGATTAAAAAATACAAAATATTGCTTATCCTGCCGCAGGCCAGCGCCGTTCCCGCCCCTGCCGCCCGCCAATCCCCTCTTGGAGCCTGCCGCCTTCCTGGTATAATCACGCGGCAGGCGCGCCGGTGTGGGCGCGTCCTCCAAAGGAGCCGACTCCTCGATGCGAATCGTGGTTTATGGCGGGCATCCCCTGCGTGGAACATTCCGCGCCTCCGGCAACAGCAACGCCGCGCTGGCGTTAATCGCCGCGTCGCTGCTGAGCGAGGCCGAAATCACCCTACGCGGTATTCCCGACACGAGCACAACCGCGCTGATGCTCGACGCCGCCCGCACGCTCGGCGCGCAGATCACTCATGGCGAGGCGTACGCACTGCGCACCCCCGCGCTGCACACCCGTTCGCTGGGACCGGAGATCACCGACGGACAGGTGGGCGCAGTGCTGCTGTTGGCTCCGATTCTGGCGCGCCGCCGTCACGCGCGGTTGGAGATCGATTACCCGCTCAGCCGCCTGCACCCCCATCTGACCGCGCTGCGCGATCTCGGCTTTGACATCCACATCAGCGGCGACGTGATCGATTTCACAGCCACGCCGTGGGACCAGCGCGAGCTGATTCTGCTGCAAACCAGCGTCACAGCGACGGCGCTGGTGTGTATGCTGGGCGCGGTGATGGGTCGTGAGACGCTGATCCACAACGCTGCCTCAGAGCCGCACATTCAGGATTTGCAGCATATGCTCGCCGCGATGGGCGCCCAGATTGAAGGGATCGGCTCCAACCGGGTGCTCGTGCGCGGCGCCGTCGAGCTTGGCGGCGCGGATATTACGCTGCGCCCGGACCACATCGAGATCGCGAGCATTGCGGCGATCGGGGCGATTACGGGCGGCTCGCTGACTATTGAGCATGTCAACGCGGCGGACATGCAACTGATCCGCCGGGTCTACGCGCGCCTGGGCGTGAGCCTGTACCTCAGCGGCGAGACGCTGTTCGTCCCCGCGCACGACGCGCTGACTGTCTCACAGGACGCGGAAGACCTGGACGTGCCCATCGAAACCGCGCCCTGGCCCGGCTTTCCGTCGGACCTGGTGGCAATGACAACGGTGATCGCGACGCAGGCGCGCGGCACGACGCTGATCCACGAGAAGCTGTTCGACAACCGTCTGCTGTTCGTGGATAAGCTGACCGCGATGGGCGCGCAGATCGTGCTGTGCGATCCGCACCGCGCGCTGGTCGTCGGCCCTTCTCCGCTGCGTGGCGAGTACCTCGACACACCAGACGTGCGGACCGGGCTGGCGCTGCTGGCGGCGGCGCTGTGCTGCCGGGACAGCGCAGTAAAAATCGACAACGCCCAGTTGATCGACCGCACCTTCGAGAACGTCGTCAGCAAGCTGGTCAGCCTGGGTGCCCAGATCGAGGTCGTGGAACAGTGAGCGATCCGGTCATTGCGCGCCGCACCCTCGACGGATTGCGGATCGGCAGCGCCGTGATCGGCGAGGGCCGCCCGGTGGTCGCGCTCCACGGCTGGGGCGGCGCGATTCGCAGCTTCTGGCCGGTGGCCGAGCAGCTTGCCCCGCGCGGCTATCAGGTGCATGTGCTTGATTTGCCCGGCTTTGGCGTCAGCGAGCTACCGCCCGTCCCCTGGGGTGTCAGCGACTACAGCCGCTTCGTGTACCGCTATCTCGACGCCGCCGGGCTGGAACGCGTCGATCTGCTCGGTCACTCGTTCGGCGGCCGGATCAGCCTCGTCCTGGCGGTAGAGCATCCCGGCTGTGTGCGCAAGCTGGTCCTGGCGAGCAGCGCGGGGATTCCGAGCGCGCCAAGCGCCAGCCAGCGCCTGCGCACCGCCAGCGCCCGCGCCATGCGCACCGCGCTCGAAGGGCTGGGCCTGTCCGGCTTGCGCGCCCGCTTGCAGCGCCGCTATCATGAGCGATACGCTTCGGAAGATTACCGCACCGCCGGGCCGCTGCGCGCGACGTTCCTGCGTGTCATCAGCGAGGACCTGACCCCGTTTGCGCAGCGCGTCCAGGCTCCAACCGTGCTGATTTGGGGCGACCAGGATACTGACACGCCGCTGTGGCAGGGGCGGCGGCTGGAGGCGCTGATCCCTGACGCCGGGCTGATCGTCTTCCAGGGCGCCGGGCATTTCGCGTATCTGGAGCGGCTGCCCGACTATGTGCGGATCGTCGATCACTTCCTCGGCGCGGAAAGCTAGCCGCCCATGACCGCCTTTTTGATCGTGCTGTGGCTCGTGGGGATTATCCTGCGTATCTGGCGTCTGGCGCGGTTCTTCCAGATCGAAGGCTATGACAGCCGCCGTTACCTGCGCTGGCTGGCGGGCCGGATCGACCGGATCGTGGTCGTGCGCGCCTTGGTCTCGGTCGGGATCGCAGGCGTTGCGGCGCTGGCGCTGGAGCTGACCGGACAGGAGAGCGCCCCGCTCTACCTCGCAATCTGGGGTGTGGCCGGAATAACAGCCGTCTGGCCGGAGCCGGTCAAAGAGATCAAGCAGAAGCTCAGGCTGACGCAGCGCGCGATCCGGCTGCTGATCGCCGCCTTTGGGCTGGCCGTCGCGCTTCACATCGGCGCAATCGGGCTGGTGGGCGCGCTCGTCTCGCTGGGCACGCTGGCGGAGTTCGCGGCCTACACTGTGATCGGCCTCGTCACCTATCATCTCAGCCCGCTGATCCTGCCACTTGCAAACCTGATCATGCACCCGGTCGAGGCGGGCTTCCGCTGGATGTTCCGGCGGCGTGCGGCGGCGACGCTGCGCCGCGCCAATCCGGTCGTCATCGGCATCACCGGCAGCTACGGCAAAACCAGCACCAAGGAATATCTGGCGCATATTCTAAATGGGCGGTTCCGCGCCTATGCCACGCCCAAGAGCTACAATACTCTGATGGGTGTGTGCGTTGCAATCAACAACGACCTGAGCGCCGATTACGGCTACGATTATTTCATCGTCGAAATGGGCGCCTATGTGCCGGGCGAGATCGCAGGCATCAGCGACCTGGTGAAGCCGCAGATCAGCATCGTGACCGCCGTCGGCCCACAGCACCTGGAGCGGTTCGGCACCCTGGAGAATACCGCTCGCGCCAAGTACGAGATCATCGAGGCGCTGCCCGCCAACGGCGCGGCGATCTTCAACTGGGATGATCCGTATGTGCGCGCCATGTACGAGCGGGGCTACCCGCAAATCCGGATCGGGGTGACGTGGCAGAACACCGACCTGGCAACGCAGCTTCGCTTCCACGCCCGTGACATCCAGGCGACAGTGGACGGGCTGCGGTTCGACGTGATCGATGCCCTCACCGGTGAGGAGCAGCCGATCACAACGCGACTGGCCGGACAGCATAACGTCACGAATATCCTGCTGGCGATCGCGACGGCGCGCCACCTGGGCATGACGCTGGGCGAGATCGCGCTGCGCGTCGCCTCATTGGAACCGGCCGAGCACCGGCTTCAGCGCCGCGAGCTGCCCGGCGGGGTGACAGTCATCGACGACGCGTACTCCGCCAACCCGGTCGGCGCACAAAGCGCGCTGAACGTGCTGAGCCTGTACCACAACGGCCGGCGGGTGCTGATCACGCCGGGCATGGTCGAGCTGGGGCCAATTCAGGGCGAAGAGAATCGCAAGCTGGGCCGTCACGCTGCCCAGGTCTGCACCGACATTATCCTGGTTGGCGAAGAGCAGACTCATCCGATCCAGCAGGGCATCCGCGAGGCCGGGTTCCCGTCCGATCGATTGAAAGTCTACGACACGCGGGAAGAAGCGATCGCCTGGTTCAACACCGCGCTTCAGCCGGGCGACACAGTCCTGTTTCTCAATGACCTGCCGGACACTTACGTGTAGGCCCTGTGCGTCCGGCGGTTCTCAGTGAGAAGTCTCGTATAGAAGGAAGCATTGGATTATGGCAACCGGTTCTGGCATCAAGACAGTGGGCGTCATCTTCGGCAGTCGCTCCGTCGAGCACGATGTGTCGATCGTCACCGCGCAGCAGGTCATGCAGGCGCTGCGGCCGGATCGTTATGAGGTCGTGCCAATCTATATCACGCGTGAGGGGCGCTGGCTGACCGGGCCAGGGCTGCGCGAGCTGAAGACTTTTCAGGCTGGCGAGATCGCCGACCGGATGGGCATGAAGGAGGTTGTGCTCTCACCCAGCCCGCACCATCACGGCATCATTATCCAGCCGGTCAGCGGCCTGATGTCGCGCAGCCAGCTGCGCCGCCTGGACGTGGCCGTACCCGCCCTGCACGGCACGCACGGCGAGGACGGGACAATCCAGGGGCTGCTGGAACTGGCGGATATTCCCTATGTCGGCGCGGGGGTGATGGCCTCGGCGGTGGTGCGCGACAAGATCATGCTCAAGAACGTCCTGGCGCAGCAGGGGCTGCCGGTCGTCGAGCACGTGGGCTTCTCGCGGCAGGAATGGACTTCCAGCGCGAAAGACGTGCTGGCGCAGATCGACGCCCAGCTTGGCTACCCGGTTTTCGTCAAGCCCGCGTCGCTCGGCTCAAGCATCGGCGTGGCGCGCGCAAAGGACGCTGACGAAGCGCACACGTACATCACCATCGCGGCCACCTTCGACCGCCGCATTGTTGTCGAGAAGGCGCTGACCGGCGCGATCGAGATCAACTGCGCGCTGCTCGGCAACGGGCCATATCGCGCCTCGGTGCTGGAGCAGCCGATTACCTGGCAGGACTTCCTGACCTACGAGGAAAAATACATGCGCAGCGAGGGCGCCGCCGGGATGAAAGGCGCTGAGCGCAAGATTCCGGCGCCGATCTCCGCCGAGCTGACCGCCCGCATTCAGGACCTCGCGCAGCAGGCGTTCGCCGCCGTCGATGGGCGCGGCACGGCGCGCGTCGATTTCCTGGTGCGCGAAGACGCTGGTGACGTGATCGTCAACGAGATCAATACCATCCCCGGCTCGCTGGCCTTCTACCTGTGGCAGGAAGAGGGTATGGCGCCCGCCGCCGTGATGGACGAGCTGATCCGGCTGGCGCTCGACGCCCACGCCGAGAAGCGCAAGACGATCTACAACTACAAGACCGGCCTGATCGATCACGCCGCCGCGCGCGGGCTAAAGGGTATTAAGAAGTGATCCGAGGGGCGCGGTGAGTTCGCTGCTGCGCCGTGTCAAGGCCGCGCTGCATCCGCGCCTCGATCCGCTGCTCAGCCAGCGCGACCGCTGGCGGGCGCG
>JADLHR010000380.1 GCA_020848665.1 Anaerolineae bacterium | reverse complement strand
TACAATCTCGGCGAAATAGGGGTTGGTGATGTCTGGCACGACCACGCCGATCATGCGCGTTTTGGTGGTCACCAGGGTGCGCGCCGCGCGGCTGGGGCGGTAGCCGAGCCGGTCAATGGCCTCGAAAACGTGCGCGCGGGTGGCAGGACTGATGCGCCCGGTGTGGTTGATGACGCGCGAGACGGTCATGGCCGAGACGCCGGCCTGGCGCGCCACGTCCTGGAGCGTCACACGTTTGTGTTTGGCGGCCATAGGAACGAACCTTGTTGACACCACCGGAAAATCGGCGTAAACTGACTTGCAAGGGTTAACGCTAACTCATTAAAAGCTGGAACTATTTGCGCCTGCAAGAGCAGGGTTAACGCTAACTCTTACGCTCATTATAGATCGAATTTTCTGGCTGACAACTGTTTCCATCGCGCCGCGCGATCATCCGCGCTGGCGCGGTCCGACGAAGGGGCCGCTTCCCACCCTGCGCATCATCCTGGCCCCACGCGCGTTATGAAAGGAGGTTCCTCGACCAAGCTGACCTGCTCTGTTCGTTCGCGTGATAGATTTATGCATTTTGGGAGTACAAGATGTCAAGCAAACGTGTTCTCCTTTCCGTAATCACCCTGTTGTTAGTGGCGGCTTTCGTCGTGCCTAGCCTGCCGCGCGCCAGCGCCCAGGGAGGCGAATATGGCGAAGCGCCGATGCTGGCCGAAAAGGTGGCCGCTGGCGTGCTGCCGCCCGTCGCAGAGCGCCTGCCCGACAATCCGCGTGTCGTCGAGCCGATCGACAGCGTTGGCGTCTACGGCGGCATCTGGAACCGGGCCTGGCGCGGTGTTAACGACTTCCACGCGTTTGGCCGCATCGTCTACGACCCGGTCCTGCGCTGGCCGCGCGACCCTGCGGACCCGGTGCAGCCCGGCCTGGCCGAGCGCTGGGAGTGGAACGAAGACAGCACCGAGCTGACGCTCTTCTTCCGCACGGGCCTGAAATGGTCCGACGGCGTGCCGTTCACGGTCGATGATGTGACCTTCTGGTGGGAAAACATCGAGAATGACCCGAACATCACCGCGGCGGTCCACACCGAGTGGAAGACGCTGCAAGAGCTGGTCAGGGTAGACGACAGCACGATCACGCTCAAGTTCTCCGAGCCGAACGGTCTGGCGGAGACGGTCGGGCTGGCCTTCCACGGCAGCCAGTGGCCGCTCGGCTTTGAGCGCTTTGGCTTCTACGCGCCCCGTCACTATCTGGAGCAGTTCCACCCGGCCTATAACGCCAGCGCGACCTATGATCTGTTCCAGGAAAAGGTGTTCGATTACAACGTCGAGCGCCCGGTGATGACGGCCTGGAAAATCACCCAGTACGACCCCGGCGCGACGCTGATGATTGCCGAGCGCAACCCGTACTACTGGGCAGTGGACATTGAGGGCAAGCAGCTTCCGTACATCGACTACGTGTACTTCCACCTGGTCGAGGATGTAGCGGGTGTCAACGTAATGGGCATCGCGGGCGAGCTGGATATGCAGGCGCGCGCGATCAGCCTGGCGGAATACCCGGTCTACATGCAGAACGCGGAAGCCAACAACTATCACATGCTGCTCTGGCCGCAGGCTATGGCCTCCAACGCGACGCTCTTCATCAACCAGAGCTACCCCGATCCGAAGTACCGCGAGCTATTCCAGAACTTCGACTTCCGCCGCGCGCTCTCGCTGGCGATTGACCGCAACGCCCAGAATGAAATCGCTTTCCTGGGCCAGGGCACGCCGCGCACCGAGACGGTCGTCCCTGCTTCACCCTACTATCAGCCGGAGCTTGAGTCGCTCAACGCGGAGTACGACCCCGCGACTGCTGAGGCTCTGCTGGATGGCATCGGGCTGACCAAGGGCAGCGACGGCTTCCGCACCTTCCCCGACGGCTCGCCGCTGCTGATCGTGATCGAGACCTCCGGCACCGGCGCGGGTGAGCTGGACTCCTACGAGCTGATCACCGAGTGGTGGAATGCGATCGGTGTGAAAACCGAGCTGACGCAGGAAACACGCGAGGTCTTCTGGGACCGCGCGGGCGCCAACGAGATCATGGTCGCCACCTGGACGACCGACCGCGGGCTGGTCCCGATGGTTGACCCGATCTACCAGTTCCCGTTTGACGAGCGCTCGTGGATGGGTCCTGCTTTCGGGATGTGGTACAAGTCCGGCGGCGAGCAGGGCGAAGCGCCGCCTGAGCAGATCAAGGCCGCGATGGACCTCTACGACCAGTTCAAGGCCACGACCGACCCGGCCCGCCAGCTTGAGATCGGCAAAGCGATCGTTAAGTTGGCGACCGAGCAGTTGTGGGCGATTGGCACCGTCGGCCTGGTGCCAACCCCGGTCGTCGTCAAGAACAACTTCATGAACGTCGGCGAGCAGCATACCGCTGACTGGATCATCATGACGCCTGGCACGCAGGACCCCGCGCACTACTACTTCTCGGACGCGGGCCAGTAAAACTGTGCGACGGGCCGGGCGCCGCGTCTGTGTGGCGCCCGGCCTTCGCCAGATACGACGGGACAGGGCGGAGTCCATCCCATGCTGACCTACATCGTGCGCCGTATCGTGACGATGGTTCCCATGCTGGTCGCGATCTCGTTCATCTCGTTCGTGATCATCCAGCTTCCGCCGGGTGACTTTCTCAATACGATGCAGGCGGTGCAAGGCTCCAGCGGCGGCGGCATGACCAACGAGCAGGCCGCGCTGCTGCGCCGTCAGTACGGCCTCGACGAGCCGCTGCTGGTGCAGTATGGCAAGTGGCTGTCGGGTTTTCCAAAGGGCGACTTCGGCTATTCGTTCGAGTGGAACACGACCGTCTGGAACCTGATCGACGAGCGGATCGGCTATACCCTGCTGCTCGGCCTCTGCTCGCTGCTGGTGATGTTCATGCTAGCGATCCCGATCGGTATCTACTCCGCCACGCACCAGTATTCCATTGGTGACACGCTGCTTTCGGCGCTGGCGTTTCTGGGGCTGTCGATCCCTGGCTTCCTGCTGGCGCTGATCTGGCTGTATTTCGGCGGGGTGATTCTGGGGCTGGACATCATGGGCGACCAGTCCAGGCAGTTCATCAACCAGCCGTGGAGCGTCGCCAAAGCCTGGGACTACTTCCTGCATCTCTGGCCGCCAGCGATCATCCTGGGGCTGGCGAGCACCGCGCAGCTGATGCGCATCATGCGCAACGGGATGCTCGAATCAATGAGCGAGCAGTACATCACCACTGCGCGCGCCAAAGGGCTGAAAGAGCGGACGGTGATCAACCGCTACGCCGTCCGGGCGGCGATCAACCCGGTCATCAGCGTTATGGCGATGGAAGTGCCCAAGATCATCTCGTCCTCGATTCTGATCGGCGTCGTGATGTCGATCCCGACCACCGGCCCGACCTTTCTCAGCGCGCTGCGCAGCCAGGATATGTACGTGGCCGGGACGCTGCTGATGGTGATGTCTGTTATGCTGCTGGTAGCGAACCTGATCGCGGACCTGATCCTCGGCTGGCTAGACCCACGGATCGTGTACTCATGATCGAGACGACGCGCGATACTTCCACGACCGATCAAGAGCCGAACGCCATCGCGCAGAAGTCCGAAGCCCTGCGCGGCCTCTACTATGATCTCGCCGAACAGCAGGACGCTCAGGCGCTGGACAGCAAGATCGGCGCGCTAAGCGAGGCGGAAGCCAAATTCGCCGCCTCACAGTGGTCGGTGATCTGGCGGCGCTTCCGGCGCAACCGGGCGGCGATCTTCGGCGGTGTGGTCGTCCTGCTGTTTTATATCGTGGCGATTATCGGGGATTTTGTCGCCCCTTATGCGCTCGAAACCCGTTTCGTGGAGCAGGCGTACCTGCCGCCGCAGCGCGTGCATTTCATCGACGACGGCAAGCTCAGGCCATTCGTGTATAAGGTCGAGTCCGGGCGCGACCCGCGCACGCTGGAAAAAGTGCACGTCACGACCGACGAGAAGATCTATCTCGAATTCTTCGCGCACGGCAACAAGTACGATGTCTTCGGTCTGTTCAAGTCCGACCTTCATTTGTTCCAGGCCGAAGGCGGCGGGTTGGTGAGCATCCTGGGCACCGATCGTCAGGGGCGCGACATGTTCTCGCGCATCGTGCTCGGCAGCCAGATTTCGCTGTTCGTCGGGCTGTTCGGCGTGGTGCTGAGCCTGGTCTTCGGTACGGTGCTGGGGATCGCGTCGGGCTTCTACGGCGGGCTGATCGACGAGGTGATCCAGCGATCGATCGAGGTCGTGCGCGCCTTCCCCTCGATCCCGCTGTGGATGGCGCTGTCGGCGGCGGTCCCGGCCGGGTGGTCGCAGACCAGGACCTATTTCGCCGTGACGCTGATCCTGTCGCTGATCGGCTGGACCTGGCTGGCGCGCCAGCTGCGCGGGCAGGTGCTGGCGCTGCGGCAGAGCGATTATGTCATGGCCGCGCGGCTGGCCGGGGCAAGCGACGCGCGCATTATCTTCAAGCACCTGTTCCCGGCGACACTGGGGCAGATCATCGTCGTCGCCACGCTCTCGCTGCCCGCGATGATCATCGCCGAGACCTCGCTGAGCTTCCTGGGGCTGGGCCTGCGTCCGCCGATCACCAGTTGGGGCGTGCTGCTTCAGGAAGCGCAGAACCTGCAATCGCTGGCGCTCTATCCCTGGGTCTTCATCCCGGCGGTCGTGATGGTCATCGTCATCCTCGCCTTCAGCTTTCTCGGCGACGGCCTGCGCGACGCCGCCGATCCGTTCACGATCTAGAGGGCGCTATGCAGCCGGAGAACGTGCTCGAAGTCAAGAACCTTCAGGTGGAGTTTCGCACGCTTGATGGGGTGGTGCGCGGCGTGGATGGTGTCACGCTGGATGTGCGCAACGGCGAGACGCTGGGGCTGGTTGGCGAGAGCGGCTGCGGCAAAAGCGTCACGGCGCACAGCATCATGCGGCTGCTGCCCCGGCGCGTGGCGAAGATCACAGCGGGCGAAATCTGGTTCCGGCGGCGCGAAGGCTCCGAGCACGACATGGCGCGCGTTGACCCGGAAGGCGATCTGATCCGCGACATTCGCGGCAACGAGATCGCGATGATCTTCCAGGAGCCAATGACTTCGCTGGCGCCGATGCATACCATCGGTGACCAGATCGTCGAAGCGATTATGCTGCACCAGGGCACCAGCCGGGCGCGCGCCGAGGAGCGCGCCGCCGAGGTGCTGACCGCCGTGCGGATCGGCAACGCGCGCGAGTTCATGCGCTCGTACCCGCACCAGTATTCGGGCGGGATGCGCCAGCGGGCCATGATCGCGATGGCGCTCTCGTGCAATCCGCAGGTGCTGGTCGCGGACGAGCCGACGACCGCGCTCGACGTGACGATCCAGGCGCAGATTCTTGACCTGATGCGCAAGCTTCAGCAGGAGTTTGACTCGGCGATCCTGATGATCACACACAATCTCGGCATTATCAACGAGATGGCGGACCGCATCGCGGTGATGTACCTGGGCAAGATTGTCGAGATTGCCGAGCGCAAAACGCTGTTCAAGCGGCCCGCGCACCCCTACACCGTGGGCCTGATGCAGTCTGTCCCGACGATGGGTGATCACCAGCAGACGCGCCTGCACCCGATTCCGGGCATGATTCCGGATCCGTTCAATATTCCGGTGGGCTGCGCCTT
>JADLHR010000379.1 GCA_020848665.1 Anaerolineae bacterium | reverse complement strand
TTCCGCACCGCCGGGCCGGCACCCTGGCGTTGAACTCCCAGCTGCGCCAGTTGTTCCCGACGGCCTATGAAGCGCCGCGCATCCTGGTGACGCTGATTGACGGGCAGACCGGCGAGGAGATGAACGGCTGGGTCGTGCGCGAGCATCGTTATGTCTACGGTCTGAGCGACTTCTACCGGCGGCACCAGCTTCCGGTTGGTGTCTATCTGACCGTCGAACGCACCGACGACCCGGCTCGTGTGCGGATCGACTTCCGGGCGCACCGCCCGCGCTCGGAATGGCTGCGCCTGGCTGTCATCGGAGAGGATGGCCGGCTGCGCTTCGACAACCAGAAGCGAATGATCGGCGCCGACTACGACGAGCTGTTGGCGCTGGGTGCGGAAGACCTGAAAGCGGTCGATGGTATGTGGATGACGCCCGATCGCCCGCGCGAAACGCTTCAGGCGACTGTGCGGCACATGATGGGCGAGTTGGCGCGGCTCAGCCCGCAGCGCACCGTCCACGCCAAGACGTTGTACAGCGCCGTGAATATTGTGCGCCGCTGCCCGCCGGGGCCGATCTTTGCGACGCTGGTCGCTTACCCGGAGTTCGAGCACGTGGGCGGCCCATACTGGCGCCTGAGTTGAGCGGCCAACGAATGAAGGATTCCCCGTGACGACGCCCTCTGGCACCGCGAGCAAGCGCATCAAGCCTACTCTGGATACGCGCTTTCATATCGATTACGACTGGTGGCAGCGCGAAGGTCAGGACCTGCGCGTGTATCTGCTTAGTCACCTGGAGCCGGAACAGCGCCGGTTCTTTTCAGATAACCGCGATGTCGAAGAGGTGGACTGGATCGATCCCGTCACCGCCGAGGTGACGCGCGTTGATGCGCTCCAACGCGCGCTCCGCGAAGCGAGCCAGCGGCCCGATTTCATCAGCCACCGCACATCGCTGGTTGACGCGGTGTTCCGCGTGTTTCTCGCCAACAGTAACGCCCCCCTCACCCCGGTCGAGCTGGGCGAGCGGATTGGGCGCGATCCGCTCATGATCCTGCGCGCGCTGTCGGGCGCGACGGTTTATAAGGGCCTGCGCCCGATCGTCGGCGACGAGGGGTAGGTGTCGCGCGGTTCGCGCTTGACGCGTCCGGCGCACCTTCATACAATTACCTCTCGAAGGTCGGCCCCTGTAGCTCAGTTGGACAGAGCAACCGCCTTCTAAGCGGGAGGTCGCGGGTTCGAGTCCCTCCAGGGGCACAGCCGGAACAAGAACGCCCACCAGCGCGGTGGGCGTTTGTTTCTTTTTGGCGCGACGTCCGCTTATGACATGATTGCCGCGTACAGTTCCTGTGTTTCTTTGTCGGGGACAGCCCCCTCGCCTTTCAGCCGGTCGACCAGGCGCTGGTAGTGTGCGGCGGCTTCGCTCCGGCGTCCCAGGTCCGCGTAAAGCTGCATAATCTGGCGGTGGATCGGCTCATAACGGTCATTCTCGCTCGACGCTTTTTGCAGCAGGCTGAGCGCATTCTCCTGGCGGCCTTCCTCAAGGCGGATACGCGCCATCTGGCCGAGCGCTTCCAGGTAACCGGTCTGGTAGTCGCGGCGGCGCTCGACGATCCACTTGTCGCTGTGCCCTTGCAGGAATGGGCCGCGATACAGTTCGATCGCTTCCTGCCAGCGGGCGGCTTTGTCCTCGGTCTCCGGCGCACGGCCCTGAACCAGCGCGCCGACGAACGCCATAATGTCATAGTAGATCGAAACGTCAGGGTTGACGCGGTAGTAGCCGTCTTCGTGGACCAGCACGTCAAAATCGAGCGCCTTGTGCAGGCGGCGCTTGGTCACGTGGAAAACGTTGACAGCCTGATCATTTTCCAGGTCCGGCCAGAACGCCTGGCAGATCTCCGAGCGCGTGACAACCGGCCGGTCGAGCGCGAAGAAGAACAGCAGGCGCGGTAGGTGTCCTTCCCAGGTCTCGACCGGCTCTCCGTTGAGCAAGACGTAGCCCGGCCCCAGCGCGTTGACTTCCAGCCGGTTCGGGCCTTCGGCTTTCATGCCGTAAAAGTCGCTGGCGACGACCTGATCGTCCAGCAGAATAACCGCCTTGCGCTGCGCGATCAGCGACACCCACGGCAGCCGGGGCAGCGTGCGGCTGTTGATCACAAGCTGGCTATGGGGCGGCAGATGCAGGATCATCTGCTCGGTGAAGGCTTGCAGATCGTCGGCGCTGTCGGTGCGGTCGTATTCGTCGAGGATAAGCAGGAATGGCTCGTTGCTCAATTCGCCAACATCCGCCACGAACGCCTTCAGCAGCGCCGCCTCGTCGTTCTGTGACTCGAAGTGTATCTGGTTGAGATGTCGCCCGAACGTCGGGTGCTGATTTGCCAGATCGTGCGTGATGCCCGACAGGAACGACCGCACGTTGACATCGTCCGGACCCATCGCGTAGTAGAAGACGCGCGTGTCGGGATCGTTCAGCAACTGCGCCACGAGCACGGACCGGTAGCGGCTTTGCGGGTGCAGCAAGACAACACGTGCATCCCGCCCACGCTCTTTGAATGCCTGATAGGATGCTTCAATCAAACTGTTGAGGTTCATAGTTAGCGCTGGCCTCATCGTAAACCCGCTGAATAGACATCTCCTAGTATATGCACAGTAGCATGATAAGGCAAGCGCTAAGCCGGGCGTATCCGGCGCTTACGAACATGTTGCAGCGCGCGATCTTTGACAGCCCTCTCGCCTGGCACTACAATGATAGGCACTTTACAGGGGCAGTCAGCGAGCGAGCCATGTATAAAGCAGTTCGTAACGCCACGATTCTTGGGTTGGGCCTGAGCGCCAGCGCGCTGATCGGGTGGCTGTTCCTGCGCGAATCGAAACGCAAGCAGGACGCACAAACCATCACGATCAAATCGCAGATCGGCGGTGGGCAGGCCGAGGATATGCCGCCGATTGTGCTGCCGCGCGAGGCGCTCGATGCCAGCGCCAGCGAGCTGGACGAAGCGGGCGAAAGCGAAGCGGAGTCGCTGCCCGGTGGCGCGGACGATTTTACCTTGATTCGGGGGGTCGGGCCTCGTTTCGCGCAGGCCCTGCGTGACGGCGGCATCGCGAGCTTCGCGGCGCTGGCGCGCGAGACACCCGAAAGCCTGGCCGAGCGGATGGCGCCTCACGCCAACGTGCGCGCGCAGCGCATCCGTGATTTCGACTGGATCGGCCAGGCGAGAGCGCACGCAAAAACCTGATGGCGCCTCAGACTCCGACTGAGATTACGTTGAACCAGCGCGATGGCGAACTGGTGATCGCCTGGTCCGGCGGGCGCGTGTGTCACTACCCGCTCGATCGGCTGCGGCTGGCCTGTCCGTGCGTTGAGTGCCGGGGCGGGCACGAGCGCATGGGGCCGGCCTACGACCCTGGCGACATTATGAGCGTCACGCCGGATCGTCCCTACCAGGTTGAACAGGTCGCGCAGGTGGGCAATTACGCGCTCCAGTTTCATTGGGATGATGGGCACCACACCGGGATCTACACCTGGGATTACCTTTACCGGCTGTGCCCGGCGGAGAAGGACCGTGCTTGAGGACCTCAGCAGCCATGCGTTCCTGACGCTCTCAGATGTGGCGCACTTGCGGCTTGAGGCGCTCCAGATGTTTGAGCAAGGGCTGGCGAGCCATGATATATCCGATCTGGTGCGCTTCATCGAGCGCCAGATCGCGCAGGACCCGCCGCAGATGACGCTGCTACGCGAGCTGGCAGCCGACCTGGAAGAGCGGCTGGCGCTGCTGCACACGTATCGTCTCGATGTGCGCGAGCAGGTCGTCCGCCTGCTCGCGGAGGGGTACGCAGCCGATATTACGCCGCTGGCTCCGATAGAGGCAATCGAGCAGTATCACACTCTGCGCGCAGCGGACATCATGAGCCAGGTGCGGGCTGCGGGCGGAGAGGCGATCGTTGATGCGCCGTTGCTGTCGCGGGTCGTCGAAACCTCGCTGCGCAAGGCGACTGAGCTTCATCGCAAGATTGAGTTAGCCCAGCAGGTTTTCCGGCTGCTGGCGGATTGGCTCGACGGGATCAGCGCCACGACCGCTCGCCGCTATGGACACTATTTTGTGGACCGGAAGCAGCACACCGATCTGTGGCACTGAAGCCGCGCGAGAAACGGGCAAGTCGCGCCGCGCGTCGCGCGCGCCAGTGTTTACCTCTGATCGGGCAGACTGCCTCTGCTACCAGCGGGTGAGAAAGCGCATGAGCCTACCTTACGAGCGGTATCTCGCCGAGATTCTGATTCCCGAAGACGCGCTGCAGGCCCGCATCCGCGAAATCGGGCAGCAGATCACCGCCGACTATCACGATACCAGCAACCTGCATCTGATTTGCGTGTTGAAAGGCGGCGTCATGTTCCTGGCGGACCTGACACGCCATATCGCTCTACCGCACAGCATTGACTTCATGGCGATCTCCAGCTACGGCGCCGGAGTGCGCGAATCGTCGGGCCGCGTTCGCATCGAGATGGACCTTAGCCACGATATCGCTGGTAAGAACATCCTGGTCGTCGAGGATATTGTGGACAGCGGCCATACCCTCGATTACATTGTTAGCCTGCTCAGCACGCGCAAGCCAGCCAGCATCCGTATCTGCACGCTGCTCAGCAAGCCAAGCCGCCGCCAGGTGTCAATCCAGCTTGATTACGTGGGGTTCGAGATCCCGGACAAGTTCGTGTTCGGCTATGGGCTGGACCTGGACGAGTTATATCGCAACCTGCCCTTCGTCGGCGTCTGCCGGC
>JADLHR010000378.1 GCA_020848665.1 Anaerolineae bacterium | reverse complement strand
AGGCGGTAGCGGTCGTGACCAGCAACGGCGCGTCGCCCTGCGGTATCTGCCGCCAGGTCCTCTACGAGTTCGGGCCGGAGATGACGATCGTGCTGGCCGACGAGGGCGGCGCGGTGCACTGGGAAGGACCGCTGAGCGATCTGCTGCCGCTGGGGTTCGGCCCGAAGAAGCTGGCCGAGGGACAGGCGGAGGCCGCGCGCGACTGATGCCCCGCCCGGAGCGCGTCTTCCGCACCGACGCCGTGATCCTGCGGCGGCACGACTTCGGCGAGGCCGACCGCCTGCTGACGCTGCTGACGCCTGAGCACGGCAAGCTGCGCGCGATTGCCAAAGGTGCGCGCAAGCCGATCGCGCGCAAAACCGGGCACGTCGAGCTGTACACGCTGGTCGATATGCTGATCGCGCGCGGGCGCGACCTGCATATTGTGCAGCAGGCCGAGACGAAAGAGCCTTTTCTGCCGCTGCACGAGGACCTGCTGCGCGGCTCGTACGCCAGCTACGTAGTCGAGCTGCTCGATCGCTTCACGGCGGAGCAGGACCCTGGGCGCGGCGAGTTCCGGCTGCTGGTCCAGACGCTCGGCTGGCTGGGCACCGAGGACGATCCCCGGCTGGTGACGCGCTATTACGAGCTGCGCCTGCTGGAGCTGGCGGGGTTCGCGCCCGCGCTGCACACCTGCGGCGTCGGGCAGGAGCCGCTGGAGCCGCGCGACCAGTTTTTCAGCCCGGCGGATGGCGGCGTGGTCTGCCCGGAGCATCGCGTCGGGATGGAGCGCGGCCTGCCCCTTCCCCTGACTGCGCTCAAGGCGCTGCGCCACCTGCAGCGCCAGCCCTGGCATGTGGTGCGCGGCTTGCAGGTCGGCGGCCCGCTGCACCGCGACCTGGAGCGGCTGATGCTGAGCTATATCGCGTATCTGCTGGAGCAGCGCCTGCAAAGTGTGGAGTTTCTGCGCAAGCTGCGCTTAGAGGAACTGTAGCGGGTGTTCGTTAACTTCCCTGTTCGTTGTCCGGCAACCTGACGATTTCTTCGAGTTGCGCGATCAATCCCGGTAGATCGACCTGCACCGTATCCCAGAGAATATCGTGATCGACGCTCACATAGTTGTGGATGACTTTGTTGCGCGTGCCAACGATCGCTTTCCACGGGATGCCAGGATATTGCACTCGTGTTTCGAGTGAAACGCGGCTCGCAGCTTCCCCGACGATCTCAACTGCCCGGACCAGCCCAAACAACAGAAGATCGTTCTGATCCAGATCGCGCCGGGTCCGGCCCTGGGCAAACTTAATCGCCGTGCGGGCTGCATCCAGCATGTCTTACAGGCGCGTTTTATCTCGCTCGTTCATAGATCACGCGCGCTTCGTCGGTGATACGCTGTCGAAAGTACGGACTCAGAAAACCAGCGGTGTTCAGATCGACCGGCCAGCCAAACAGCGCGCTGAGTTCGCCCTCGATAGTGGCAAACATGAACAGCCCAATCGGAACGTCTGCCTCAAACTCGACCAGCAGATCGAGATCGCTGCCAGGGCCAAAACCGCCATGCAGCGCCGATCCGAAGACGGCCAGCCTGCGAATGTGGTGTTGTCGGCAGAACGCCTCAAGCTCAGGCGCTGGCGGCAGCGCGATATGCGTGAACATCAGTATCTCCAGTGAACTTACGTCGATTCTACCATACCTCTGATAGGGGCGTTTTTAGTTCGCGCTGTACCGCATCACGCTTCCTTCACGCGCCCGCCGCCTGGTAGAACAGCGCGAACATCAGGACAGCCGCCAGCAGCAGCGTCAGCGCGATCCAGAGGGACACGAAGCGAAGTCGTTCAGAAGACTGCATGGCGGCTGCTCCCTCGCCTACTCGTCGTTCAACCAGCGTGAGAATGTCTTCCTAACAGGGTATACGCACCGGCACGCCCGGCGTTGCCAGAATCAAACCCGCGCGGCGGCAGGGCGCAGACTTCGCGCCGGCTGCGCGTCTGGTTCCCGTAGGATAAGACGCGCGCTGTGGATAAAAGGTTCCCCGATCAGCGTCTCCCACCGGCGCGATCGGCTGTGTTATAATGCGCCGGTCTGAACCGAGCCGCTGCCCGACCAGCGCCCTGCCGCGCAATTTCCGAGGACAAGATCAAATGGCGAAGCCGCTATCCTTCCAAGACGTGATCATGACGCTGCACCAGTTCTGGATGGATCAGGGCTGCGTGATGTGGCAGCCGTATAACGTGCAGTTGGGCGCAGGAACGGGCAACCCGGCTACGCTGCTGGCCGTGCTGGGGCCGGAGCCGTGGCGCGTGGGCTACGTCGAGCCGAGCGTCCGCCCGGACGATGGGCGTTACGGCGAGAACCCGAACCGGATGCAGCTTTTCTACCAGTACCAGGTCATTCTCAAGCCTGATCCCGGCAATCCGCAGGAGCTGTACCTGGCGAGTCTGGAGGCGCTCGGCATCGACCCGCGCGCGCACGACATCCGCTTTGTCGAGGACAACTGGGAATCGCCTGCGCTCGGCGCGTGGGGCCTGGGCTGGGAAGTCTGGCTCGACGGGCAGGAGATCACGCAGTACACCTATTTCCAGCAGGCGGGCGGTATCACGCTCGACCCGGTCAGCGTCGAGATCACTTATGGGCTGGAGCGGATCGTGCTCGCCTTGCAGGGCAAACGCTCCGTCTGGGAGATCGACTGGAACGACCAGGTGACCTATGGCGATCTGCGCCTGCAAAGCGAGATTGAGCACTGCCGCTACTATTTCGAGATCGCGGACGTGGACGGCCTGAAGCAGACGTATGATGTCTACGAGCGCGAGTCGCAGCGCGCGCTGGCGGCGGGCGCGCTGATCCCGGCTTATGACTACGTGCTGAAGTGCAGCCACCTCTTTAACGTGCTGGATGCGCGCGGCGCGATCGGCGTGACCGAGCGCGCGGCGTACTTCCGGCGGATGCGCGACATGACGCGCCGCGTCGCGGTCGCCTACGCCGAACAGCGGCAGAACCTGGAGTTCCCGCTGCTCAGGCCGGGCGCCAGCCGGACCGAGACGACGCAGCGCTTCCGCATGCCGTCGAGCAGCGCGCCGCCCGCCGAGCCAGCCGATTTCCTGCTGGAACTCGGCGTCGAGGAACTGCCCGCCGACGACTTGTCCGCCGCGCTGGCCCAGCTTGAGCAGTCCGTCCCGGCGCTGCTGGCTGATCGGCGGCTGGATCACGGCGCGGTGCGGGTGATGGGCACGCCGCGCCGGTTGGTGGTGCATGTTGAGGCGCTTGCCCCGCGCCAGCGCGACGAGGAAGCGTGGATTAAGGGGCCGCCCGCCAACCGCGCGTTCGACGCCGAGGGTCGCCCGACCAGGGCCGCCGAAGGCTTCGCGCGCGGCAAGGGCGT
>JADLHR010000377.1 GCA_020848665.1 Anaerolineae bacterium | reverse complement strand
GCGCCGGGCATCAGCTTGAGGTGCATGTAGCCGCGATAACCGTACTTCTGGCGCAGGATCGCGCCGGTGTCGAGGATCGCGTCCTGGCTGGTGACGCCGCCACGTATGATCCCCGACGAGAGAAACAGGCCCTCGACCGCCCCGGCCCGGTACAGCGCCATGAACCCGCTCGCCATCTCGTCCGGCGTGAACTTGACGCGTTTCATCGAGGAGCGACCAGCGCGAAACGGGCAGTAGAAGCAATCGCGCTCGCAGGCGGTGGTGGACATCGCCTTGAGCACGGGCATCTTGCGGCTGCCAGCGGTGACGTTCGTGATGCAGCCGCTCAGGTCAGGCGGCAGGCGGCGCGAACGGACGGGCTGCTCCTGGCGCGGCGCATCCCCGACCGACTCGAACTCGGTGGTGCCGTGCAGTGCGCTCAGCAGATCGTGACCGTCCATAGCACGCTCCCCGTCTCCGACACTATAGCTTAATTGTATCGAACATTAGTTCTAAATGCAAGAGGGAAAAACGCTCCTGGCGCGGACCAGGAGCGTGGGCAGGCTTGTTCGATCGCCGCGCGGAGCCGGACGTCCCATCCGGTCTATCTCTCGGTTTTCTGATTGGCAGCCGCTTCCTCACCGGTGATCTCGTCGTCCGCTTCGGCGCTCTCCTCGGCGGCGCGCCAGATTTCAGTCGCGCGGTCGATGAACAGCACGCCGTCAAGATGATCGATCTCGTGCTGAAAGACGCGCGCCAGCCAGTCCTTCGCTTTGACGCGCACCTTCTTGCCGCGCCGGTCGAGCGCCTGGACCGTCACCGCCTGATGCCGGCTGACGCTGCCGTAATAGCCGGGGATCGACAGGCAAGCCTCGATCCCGTCCACCACTTCATCCGAGACGCGCACCAGCTCCGGATTAACCAGCGTATACAGCACGCCCGCCTGATCGCCGTATTCCTCGACCGACCCCTCGTCGTCCGGCAGCCGCACAACAATCACGCGCTGGCTGACTTCCACCTGCGGCGCGGCCAGCCCGACGCCTGGCGCCTCGATCATCGTCTCAACCATATCGTCAATCAGCGTCTGAAGCTTCGGATCGCTGACATCCGTGACCCTGTGCGCCTTCTTGCGCAGAACCGGGTTTTCGGGGGTGATAATAGTGCGCACAGTCATGATCGTTCTTGCTCCACAGGGTTGTCAGCGCCAGATCGCTGCGTTCAACTCCAGGATTTTACCGAATCAGGCAGCAGGCGTAAAGCGCGCAAAAATCTCCGCTTTTCCAGCGGATTTCTGGCCCATTCCCGGCTGTTTTCCGGCTAATTTAGCCTTGACAGCCCCCCGCCGGGGTGATAATATTCGTGGGCTACTCGTACGGCGCTAACCCTGCCAGCCAGGGCGCTGGCGACCGAATTGGATGAACGATCGTACGTGAGGCCATCCCGCCAGAGTATATCGATGGCCTCATGTTATGAAAGAAACAGACGGGTGAGCGATCACCCGTCATTGCGCCAGATTTAAGGTAGGACTCGCCAGAGCACTGGCATAGGCGTGGAGGCAAAGCATGCCGACGATCAACCAGCTTATCCGCAAGGGGCGGCAAGCGAAGAAGAAGAAGAGCAAGGCGCCTGCGTTGCAGTACACCTTCAACTCCTATTCGCAGAACCGTACCCGCCGGCCCAAGGGCGCCCCGCAGAAGCGCGGAGTGTGCACCCAGGTCAAGACCATGACTCCCAAAAAACCGAACTCGGCCCTGCGTAAGGTAGCCCGCGTTCGCCTCAGCAATGGGATCGAAGTCAGCGCCTATATTCCGGGCGAAGGTCATGGGCTGCAAGAGCACAGCATCGTGCTGATTCGTGGTGGCCGTGTGAAAGACTTGCCCGGTGTGCGCTATCACATCGTGCGCGGCACGCTCGACTCGGATGGCGTCAACCGTCGTCAGCAGGCTCGCAGCAAATACGGCGCCAAGAAGGCCGGCGCCAAAAAGAAGTCCAGGTAAATCGCAGCTTCGGAGAGAATAGATCATGCCGAGACGGTCAAGCCCTCCCAAGCGGGAAGTTGTGCCCGACGTCAAGTATCACAACGCCCGCGTGACGATGTTTATTAACCGCATGATGCACGGCGGCAAGAAGAGCACCGCCCTGCGCGCGCTGTACGGCGCGTTCGATCTGATCGAAGAGCGCAGCAAGCGCGACCCGCTCGAGGTCTTCGAGCAGGCGCTGCGCAACGCAACGCCGATTCTCGAAGTCAAGCCGCGCCGCGTGGGTGGCTCGACCTACCAGGTCCCGGTTGAAGTCAGCCCAGACCGCGCCCTCTCGCTGGCGATGCGCTGGCTGCTGGCCTCGGCGCGCGGGCGGGGTGGCCGCAGCACCGCCGAGAAGTTGGCCGCCGAGTTCATGGACGCCGCGACCGGGCAGGGATCGGCCATCAAGAAGAAAGAAGATACTCACCGTATGGCGGAAGCGAACCGCGCCTTCGCCCACTATCGCTGGTAAGCATAACTTGTAACGGAAGCACGGGATAATCGCAGCTCATGGCTAAGAAAGTCGCGCACGAAATCGTTCAGGACCTCAAGCTGGTCCGGAACATCGGCATCATCGCCCACATCGACGCCGGGAAGACGACGACGACCGAGCGTGTTTTGTATTACGCCGGCAAAATTCACCGCATGGGCGAAGTGCACGAAGGCGCCGCGACGACAGACTACATGGACCAAGAGCGCGAGCGCGGCATCACGATCATGGCAGCAGCCATTACGGCAAGCTGGCGCGGCTACCAGATCAATGTCATCGACACACCCGGCCACGTGGACTTCACAGCCGAAGTGCAGCGCAGCCTGCGCGTGCTGGACGGCGGCGTGGTCGTCTTCGACGGCGTCGCGGGTGTCGAGCCGCAGTCTGAGACGGTCTGGCGCCAGGCGAACGAGTACCATGTCCCGCGCATCTGTTTCGTCAACAAGATGGACCGCGTCGGCGCCGATTTCCGGCGCTGCGTACAGATGATCGTGGATCGCCTGAACGGGCGCCCGATCCCGCTCCAGATGCCCTACGGCGAAGGTGCAGATTTTCACGGCATCATCGACCTGATGGCGATGGAGATGCTGACCTACGGCGACGACCTGGGCACCGCTATCGAGCATCACCCGGTCCCGGCGGACGCGCTTGAGGCAGCAGAAACAGCCCGCGAGACGATGATCGAGCGGATCGTCGAGACTGACGAGGCGCTTACCGAGAAATACCTCGCGGAAGAGGAGATCACCAACGAAGAGCTGATCGCGGCGCTGCGCCGTGCGACGATTCGCAACCAGGTGCAACCGGTGCTGCTCGGCTCGGCGCTCCGCAATCGAGGCGTGCAGCTTATGCTCGACGCGGTAGTGGACTTTCTCCCTTCCCCGCTGGACATCCCGCCGATCGAGGGCATCAACCCGAAGACCGAGCAGGTCGAGGCGCGCGCGGCGTCGGATGACGAGCCGCTGGCGGCATTGGTGTTCAAGATCATCAGCGATCCGTTTGTCGGGCGGCTGGCGTTCTTCCGCGTCTACTCCGGCGTGATTCGCGCCGGGTCGTCGGTGCTGAACACCTCGAAGGGCCGCCGCGAGCGTGTCGGGCGCGTCGTGCGCATGTTTGCTGACCGCCGCGAGGATGTCGAGGAGGTGCACGCGGGGGATATCGCCGCGACGCTCGGCCTGAAAGACACCTTCACCGGCGAGACGCTCTCTGACGAAACGCATCCGATCGTCCTGGAGACAATCGAGTTCCCAGAGCCGGTGATCGCGGTGGCGATTGAGCCGAAGACCAAGGCCGACCAGGACAAGATGGGCCTGGCGCTGGCGAAGCTATCGGAAGAAGACCCGACCTTCGTCGTCAACGTCGATAACCAGACCGGCCAGACGCTGATTCACGGCATGGGCGAGCTGCACCTCGAAGTGCTGGTCGACCGCCTGTTCCGCGAGTTCAAGGTTGATGCGCGCGTCGGCAAGCCGCGCGTCTCGTACCGCGAAACCATTACACGCGCCGCCGAAGGCGTGGGACGCTTCGTACGCCAGAGCGGCGGCAGCGGGCAGTACGGCCATGCGGTGATCGAGCTGGAGCCGCTGCCTGAGGATGCCGAGGCTGACCTGATCTTCGAGAACAAGATCGTCGGCGGCTCGATCCCGAAGGAATATATCCGCCCGGTCGAAGAAGGGCTGCGTGAAGCCGCGCAGAGCGGCGTCTACGCCGGGTATCCGCTGGTGCGCGTCAAGGCTACGCTGGTCGATGGCTCGTACCACGAAGTTGACTCGTCCGAGATGGCGTTCAAGATCGCCGGCTCGATGGCGCTGAAGGATGCGGTGCACCACGGCAAGCCCGTGCTGCTCGAGCCGTTCATGCGCGTCGAGGTGGTCATCCCCGAAGAATACGCGGGGGACATTATCGGCGATCTGTCGAGCCGCCGGGCCAACATCACTGGCATTGACACTCGTGACGATGGCATTTCGGCTGTTCACGCTCACGCCCCGCTGGGTGAGATGTTCGGCTATGCGACCCACCTGCGCAATCTGACGCAGGGGCGTGGCAGCTTTACGATGGAATTCGAAAAGTACCTACAAGTCCCCGACTCAATCGCCGAGACGATCATCAGGGGCGGCTAGCCCGGCTGGGCGCGAGCGGGAGAGGCTCTCAGGAGGCACAATGGCAAAGGGCAAGTTTGAGCGTTCGAAGCCGCATGTGAATGTGGGGACGATCGGGCACATCGACCATGGCAAGACGACGCTGACGGCGGCGATCACCAAGACGCTGTCGCTCAAGGGTTGGGCGG
>JADLHR010000376.1 GCA_020848665.1 Anaerolineae bacterium | reverse complement strand
CGCGCGTCCGCATCTTCTGGCGGAAGCCGTGCACGCGGACCCGGCGGCGAATCTTCGGCTGATAGGTACGCTTTGGCATCAGTCAGTTCCCTCTTTCAAAAAACGCGCACAGCGGCGCGGGTTCGGCGGATCATGCGGTTCGGCGCAGCCCGGAGCATCGGCACAGCAGCGCAGGCCCGCACCAGGCGACACCCATGCGATCAAGAGGGCAAGTATAGCGTAAGGCCCCAGGCCGGTCAAGCGTGCGTTGGGCGCGACACCACTCTCCTCGGCCCGGTCACAGCCGCCCGTTGAGCGTTTGCCGCAGGCGCTGCTCCAGCTCGCCGAGCAGGATCGCGGTCGCGCCCCAGACGCGGTGCCCGGTCACCTCATACCACGGCACGCGCAGGCTGTAGCCCTCGAACGGCCAGTCTTCAATATGCTTGCGCGGCGCTTCGAACAGCCACGCCAGCGAGCACTCCAGCACCTCGACCACCTCGCGCTCGTCCGGGCGCCAGCGGGGTCGGACAGGCAGCCACCCGACGAACGGCGTCACCTCGAAGTCGCTGGGCGCGATATACAGCGGCGACAGCTCGCCCAGGATTTCGATCCCGGCGCCGACGCCCAATTCCTCGCCCGCCTCGCGCAGCGCCGTGTCTACCGGCGTTTCGCCCGGCTCGCGTGAGCCACCCGGCAGGCTGATCTGCCCGCTGTGCACGTCACCGGGGTGCTCGGCGCGGTGAATCAGCGGCAAGCTGAGACCATGCTCGCCCGGATAGAGCAGCATAATCACGCTGGCCTGATGCGGCGCGCCGAGGCGGGAATCGGGGCGGCGCAGCACGCGCGGCACCGGGGACATCGTGCGCCGCGCCTCAAGCGGATCGAAGCCGTCTAGCGCCAGCGCGGCGCGCACATCGTCCAGCCCGATCAGGCCCCCCGGCCCGACGAGCGGGTCCGGCTCGGTCATACGGCGTACCACGCTCGCCGCTTGCGCAGCGAGATTCCGGCGTCGGTTTCGTCGCGGCGCGTCGCGCGCACCCGTCCACGCGGGTCGATATGAATCTGTCCGGCCTGCTGCAGGCGCGCGAACTCCTCCGGCGTAATATCGGGCGCTGGCTCGCCGCCCAGCCGCTCCAGGCGCGAGCCGAGGTCGTCGCCCACGTCGTCCGCCACATCCTCCGGCGGCGCAGCAGGTGGCGCGGCGGGCGGCGGGCTGAGTGGAACGCCCGGCGTGGCAGGCGTCTGGTCGATCACCTTCGGCGGCTCAGCGGGCGGCGCGGCCTGCTCCGGCGGCGTAGTAGGTTCGACCGGCTGGTCATTCACGGGATACTGGTCTTCGCTCATCAGGAATCCGTCCTCATTTCGGTCGAGCTGGCAGCGGGCGAAGGCGCTTCGCTCGCCGCGTGATCATCTTCCAGCGACACGTTGCCCAGCGCGGCCAGATCGCTCAGCGACACGCGGCTGCTCGCCGCGTGCGGCCTGCGGCAGCCGCACACCAGGCAGTCAGGGTTGCACGGCACGCTGACCCACTCCGCCCCATACGGCGGGGTGACGCGGCCCTCGTAAATCTCAAGCTGGCGGTTGGCGAGGATCACGGTGTTGCCGGGCATCTCAACATGCGCTTCGGTGTCTTCGAGCAGCACGTTGAGCGCCAGGTCCGCCTGCGCCCCGGCCACACGCACAACGTGAATCCACAGCCCCGGTTCGGCGGCGAGCGTGCCATCGGGACCGATCATACCATAGTCCAGCTCGGTTTCGGCGCCTATCGGCTCGGCGAGGCCCTCGCGCAGATGCTCGGCCCAGCAGGCGTAACACGGCCCTTCATCCGGGCGGATCACGCACACGTCGCCGCCTTCGCCGCGCTCATAAACCCCGGCGTAGACCGCCGTTCGTCCGGCGGTCAGGCACGCCTGGTTGACCGCGTATTTCGGCCCCTCGGCGTCCACCCCGACCACGACGACGTCCATCTCGGCCAGCCGGGGCAGATGATCCTCGATCCGCCCGTGAATCGCCTCGACGCTGGCTTCGGGGTTGCGCTGGCGGATCAGGTCGGCCACGGCGGTGGCTTTCGACTGTCCCAGATAGCGCCGGTCGGCGGCGTGGCGAACGACGTTCGCCGGTTCGAGCACATCATCGTCGATCAGGATAAAACGGCCCACGCCGCTCATTGCCAGCGCGACGGCGGCGAAGCTCCCGCCGGAGCCAAGCCCGATCACGCCGACGGTGCGCGTTCGCAGGTACGCCAGCGTTCCCACGCCCAACAGCCGCTCAACGCGATCCCAGCTCATAGCGTGCCGCCTTTCTGCGCTGGCTCAGGTGGTGTTGCGCCGCCTGGCGCATCCGGGGCTTTCGCAGGCTGCCTCGCCATCTGCGTCTGCTCGACATGCCGCGCCAACTCCAGCAGGGTGCGCTTGCTGTCCCACTCCCAGGCGGGCATCTGCACGTCGGGCAGCGGGCGCGATGCGTCGTACAGCTTCTCGAACAGGTCTTCTTCCTCGGCCACGCTGACCAGTGGCGCGAGGCGCACGCTCGGCCTGTTGTAGGGATAATCGTGGGGCGTAACCAGCAGCAGCACGTGCGTCGCGCCCGGACGGTAGACCTGGAAACAAATCTCGTAAGGCGGACGCCCGTCGGCATCCCAGCGGACCATATCGACCGTGTACCCGGCGTCGCGCAGCAGCCCATACTCTTGCTGGAAACGGCGCGGGTGCGCCAGGTGCCAGGCGATCGGTCCCAGGCCGGGCAGGCGGTCGTCGGCCCAGATCTCCGGCGCTGCTGGCACAAAGTTCTTGCGCCGCTTGCTCATGTACCAGAAGTCAATGCGGATCGTCCAGTCCGCCTCGTGATCGCGCAGCACGATTGTATTGGACGCAGGCGGCGGCTCGACAGGTTTTTCCGACGCGACCCGCTCAGCCGGGGCGTCGTCCGGGGACGCCTCCGCCGGAGCGGGCGCTTCTTCACCCGTCTCAATCTCAGGCGGGGCAGCCCCGGTGCGCGCTGCCATCTGGCCGAGCGTATCCGACAGCAGCGCTTCCGATGCAGTGGCGGGCGCTGTGGCTGACTCTGTGGCGAGCGGCTTCGGCGCCAGCGGATAGAGCGTCACAATCGGCGCGACCAGGTGCTCGATCGGCGTCTCGCGGTCCTCGATCATGCGGCGCGCGGTCATGGCGTCGCCGCCCGAAGGCGCAATCATATCGCCGGGCTGCTTGTGCCAGTCTCCGACGTGCGCCAGCGGCACATCCCACTTGGCGGCGAGCGCGTTGCCATACGAGGGCCGGCGCTGCTGGCGAGACACCTCCCAGTTGACGAACAGCCAGTGGAAGACATCCCCCTGCCAGTCGTCGCCCTGTTCGAACATGCCCCACTCGCGGACAGCCTGCTCGCCGGGGCTGATCGTGTCGAGAATGTAGATATCCGGCTCAGCGCGGCCCGGCGCTGGCACGACGAAGCCGATCATCGCCTCGCCCGTCTCCGGCTCAGGATACAGCAGCGCGCCACGCCTGATCTTGTCGATCACGCGCTGGGCGACGATGATGCGCGGCGTATCGCGCGGGACCTCCCGCCCGGCAGCGCTTCTCGGCTCGTTCATCACCATCGCAGTCTCCTTCTGCGCCGATCGTCCTTCACCGGCGGCATGCGCTCCTCGACCCCCGGCCACAGGCCCGTCGCACGCCAGGTGTAGTAGGCGTAGAGCCACTGGATCGCCCATCCCGCGACCGTGACAGCGGTCGAGGTGCTGGGAT
>JADLHR010000375.1 GCA_020848665.1 Anaerolineae bacterium | reverse complement strand
TCTTCGATCAGGCGCAGCATCCCGCCATCGGGGTTCGGAAGCTGGACGTTCGCGCCGTTGGCCGGATCGGTCCACGCGACCGTTTCGATATTCTTGCGAAAGAAATGGTTTTCGATGTCATTGGGCGAGATACTGAGCGCCAGCGGGATCAGCGGCAGCACGGCGTTGACCGGCATATTGGTCTCGACGATCGAGGTCATCTGGCTCCACAGGTCGGGAATCTGCGGAATCAGCCCGGCGTCGAGCGACTTTGCCCAGATCGCGCGCAGAAGCTGCTGCTGGCGGCGACCCCGGTCGAAGTCGATGGTGTTCTTGCGACTGCGGGCGTACCACAGCGCCTGCTCGCCGCCCATCTCGTAGACGCCGACCGGCAGCGTATACAGCTCGTAATCAGCGTCGGTCTCGTTGCCGGGAATACCGTCGGTGCAGGCCGGACCGGTGCATTTCATATCCTGGATCGGGCAGTCAACCGCGATCGTCACGCCACCAAGCGTGTCTACAACCTGCTCGAAGCCCTCAAAATCGGCCATCGCGTAATAGTGCAGCTCGATCCCGAAGTTGTAGAGCACGACCTGGCGCAGCATCCCCCAGCCGCCGCCTTCCCACCCGATCGCTTCGCCGTACCAGTACGCCTGATTCAGCCGCGCCATGCCCCAGTTCGGGATGTGCACGAACAGGTCACGTGGCAGCGAGATCATGCTGACCGTGTTGGTGTTGCGGTTAATCGAGACCACGATCAGCGTGTCGGTGTGGAAGTTTGGATCGTCGGGGATCACGTTGCCATCGTGCCCGATCAGCAGCACGTTGAGCAGCTCGTAAGGTGCGCCGCTGGCGTCAAGCGAACGCAGGCGTGGCATCGGGCTGGGGATCGCGGTCGCAGGTGGCTGGCGGACCGGCACATCCGGCGGGTAATAGAGCGTCGGCGTGGGCAGAAAGACCGGCTCGGTCGCGGTAGGCAGTGGTGTTTCAGTCGGGGCGGACGTTGGGCTTGGGTCAATCGGGCGCGGCGTGTTAGTCGCCGGGGGCGCGGGCCGTGGCGTATTAGTCGGCGGCGGGGTAGGCTGCTGAACGGCCAATGCGCCGCCAGGCAGGATCAGGCTGCCGAGCGCGAACGCACCGGCCAGCATCGCCAGGATAACGAGGGGAATCGAGTGAGAACGAAAGCGCATCGATCGTCTACTCCGCATACAGGGCTGGACCGCGCGCGCCTGAGGCGTAAACCGGGCGCTGCGCAGCGCAAGTGTAGCGCGGGACGGGGGCGCTGTCCAAGCGGCGGATACCCACCGCCTGCCTGCCGCCGGGATGATGCGGTCAGAACAGCGATTGCTGCGTTGGGCGACCCTCGTGCGACAACAGCCATTCCTTGCGCCACAGCCCGCCGCCGTAGCCGACCAGGTCACCGCTGCTGCCAATCACGCGATGGCATGGGACGACGATGGGGAGCGGATTGCGCCCGTTGGCGCGGCCCACAGCCCGGATCGTCTTCGGATCGCCCAGCGCTTCGGCGATCTGCATGTAGGTGCGCGTCTCGCCGAACGGGATGTCGCTGACATGCGCCCAGACGCGGCGCTCGAACGGGGTGCCGCGCGGCGCCAGTTCGAAGGTGAACTCGCGGCGCTGCCCGGCGAAGTACTCGGCCAATTGGCGGACGCCGTCGGCCAACTCCGGCGGGACAGCGTCCGACGGCGCGGCTGGCTCGTCCAGAAAGCGTATCTCGCTAACCCCGGCTTCCGAGCCGGTCACGGCGAGCAAGCCGATCGGCGTTTCCAGGATGACGGTGTGGCTGTCCATCGAGTCTCCTGCACCTTTGTGAACAAAACCGGCCGGGAGCGCCGGCCGGTCTAATTGAACGATGGCGGCGGGTTTACTCCGCGAACCGGACCTTGACGGTACACTGCGGCGGGTAATTGCCCGTGTTGTCCACGACGGTCAGACGAATCCAGTAATCGCCGGGGGTGAAGGCCAGCGTGTTGATCGTGCCAAGCTGCCCGCCGCTGACCTGATTGTAGTAGCTGTTGAGCGTGACGAAGTCCCCCTCACCGGTTCCGGCTCCGGAGACCTGCAAACGATAGAACTGGAAGTCCGGGTGGGTTGCCGTGCCGAAGACGGCGAAGCTCCCACGCAGGACGGCGCCGGGGCGCGGATCGGTGATCGTCGCGTTCGGGCTGCCGCAGTCGAAGCTGCTGTAGTTGCCAGTGACCGGCGAAGCGGTGACGCTGGTCGCGGCGGCCGCCGGGGTGACGTTGCTGCCGGGCGGCGCGTAGAGGATCATGCCGGTCGTGATGTTGGCGCGGTTCTCGATGCAGTTAGCTTCCGCCAGCCGATCGAGCGTGATGCCCCAGCGCACGGCCAGCGCGAACAGCGTGTCGCCGCGCTGGATCACGTACTGGTGCCAGCCCTCTGGCACGACGCAGCCGATTGGCGCCGGGGTGTTGGTGCGCTCGCCGCCGAACGGTGTGATGCTTGGCGTCAGCGAGGGGTACGGCGTAAAGGTCATCGTCGGCCCAGGGCGCGCCGGACTGGGTGTCGCGCTTGGCGCTGCACGTGTCGCGATCGGAATTGGTCGCGGTGTGCGGAATGGCGTTGCGGTAGCGACCAGACGCGGCGCTGGCGTGTGCGTGAAGCTCGGTGTAATGGTGGGGGTGGGCGTCGCAGACGGCGTGCGCGTGATCGATGGTGTCCGGGTCGGCGTATCCGTCGG
>JADLHR010000374.1 GCA_020848665.1 Anaerolineae bacterium | reverse complement strand
CGCCGAGCGGGGCGCTCGCCAGCCCCGCGATCAGCGCGACGCGCAGCTTCGGCCACAGGCGCGCCCAATCCAGCCGGACGATCAGCGCCCAGCCCGCGACGGCCAGCGCCACGCCGAGCGCCCAGGCTCCGGCGGTCGGCTTGGTCCACAGCGCGCCGCCAAGCAGCGCGCCGCTCAGCGCCGCTTCGCGCGCTCGCCCGCTGCGCCATGCCTCGATGAAAAAGGCGCTCGCGCCGGTCAGATAAAGCGTCAGCGGCGCTTCGAGATCGCCCGCCCCGGCCCAGGCCGCGCTGTGCGGATACAGCGTCCAGATCGCCGCCGTCAGCAATCCTACCCGCCGCGAGCGGAACGCCAGCCGCCCGAGCGTGTACGCCATCAGCGCCAGCGCCGCGTGATACCAGGGCAGCGCAGCGCGCGCGGCGTGATCATTGATCGCCTCGCCGCCGAGCGCGCTCCACGTCTGCTGAAAGGTCGTATAGGTCAGCGACAGGTGCGGCGGGTAATAGCCCAGATCGTCCGGGATCGCCTCGCGCAGCACGAACAGCCGGGTGTTGTAGGCGTAGACCCACTGCGGATCGTAGGCCAGGAACGGCCAGTAGGCGATCACCATAATCGTCACGACGAAGACCAGCGCGATTGCCGCCAGGATCAGCCATTCCGCCGCGCCCCAGCGCCGATCCGCATCGCGCAGCGGGACAGGCGCTTCGGGCCGTCCGCGCTGCCAGCGCCGGAGCGCGATCGCCGCGCCGATCAGGGCCACCAGCGCCGATCCGGCCAGCGTTGGGCCGAGCCGCAGCGCGCCTGCCGTGCCGAGCGCCGCCATCACCGCCGTTGTGCCGAGCGGCCCCAGCGCCATCCCGGCTGCCAGCACGACCGCTCGCTCGCGCCACAGGCCGCGCGGCAGCAGCGCCAGCGCCCAGGGCACGCCGACGCCCAGGAAAATCCACGCCGCCAGCGGCGCGAGCGCGATCATCGGCGCGAGCCAGTCCGGGATCACGGCGCCTCACCGTAGGTGATGCGGTAGACGCGGAAGCCGCCGATCTCGACCAGCAGCGCGGCATCTTCGGCGGTCATTGCGCCGGGCAGCGGGCTGTCCGGCGACAGCACCAGATAGCGGTAGCGCGCCAGCGCGTCGCGGTGTGGCAGCCCGCCGACCACGACCGGCGCTGTGTGGACGTGGAACGGCAGGAAATACGTATCGCTGAGGATGACGCCGTCTGCCGGAAGCGCATCGAGATAGCGCGCCACGTCATAAACCGGGCCGAGCGCTACGCGGTGCCGCGCCGCGTCGTTCATCAATGGGTCATCGATCAGATCGTTCTTGAACTGAACCGCCTTGCGCGCCGCCGGGATCGCCAGCGCGATCACCAGCGCCGCCGCTCCGAGTGCCAGCGCCCGCCGGACCGGCGCGCTGGCCGGGCGCGGCAGCCACGCGCTAATACGCACAAGCGCCCGCGCACCCATCACCGCCGCCAGCGGCAGGATGGTTATCAGGAAGCGCACCTCGTACGACGCCAGCCGCCACCACAGCGCCACGAATGGCAGCGCGAAAACCAGCAGCACGCGCGCGCTGTCCCGCGCCGGGCCGGGCAGGCGCAGCGCTTCGACCAGCGCCAGCGCCGGGCCGAGCGTCAGGATCACCCCCGCCACGAAGAACTGCCCGATCCCCAGGTGGGTGAGAAATGGCAGCAGGTTCTCCAGCGTGGGCTGCGCGCGGTCGGCCCACAGCGTCGCCGGGACAGGTTGCCCGAACAGAACAATGTTGCGCAGATACCACGGCCCGGCGGTCGCCAGCAGCCCCAGCCCGGCCAGCGCCGCGTGACGCCACGTCAGGCGCGCCCCGTCGCGGCGCGGCAGCATCCCATAGAGCACGATCACGGCCAGCGACACCGCGAGCGCCAGCGCGCTGTTCTTGGTCCACGCTGCCAACCCGGCCATTACCCCGGCCAGCAGCGCATCGAACCCCGCGCCGCGCCGGACCAGCCGCCACGCGAACAGCGCCGCCAGCGCCCCGAAAAATCCGGCGGGCACGTCGGTATATCCGCTCGCGGACCAGCGCACGAAGATCGGCGTGAGGGCCAGCAGCAGCGCGGCGATCAGCCCGGTTCGCCGGTCGTAAAGCGCCGCGCCGAGCGCGCCCGCCGCGCCGAACGCGCCGATCGACAGCGCCGCCGCGAACCCGCGCGCGAGGTACTCGTTGATCTCGCCCGCCACGAAGTACGCGTAGGCGTAGCTCAGCGGGACCATTTGCGGATACGCCTCGTACAGCCCATCGTCGCGGGGCAGCGCGCGCGTCTCGAAGATCGTGCGGCTCTGCGAAGCGTAGATCGACACGGCGTCGTCGTCGCTGAACGGCCAGTAGAGCAGGTCGAGTGTGATCAGGAGCAGCATCAGGCCGGTGACGCCAAGCGCGACCGCCGCCAGTGGTTCCGCCCGCCGCCACGCAACCGGGTCGCGCCGTGCAGCTTGTGGCTGGTGAATCGCCAGCCGCTCGCGCCGGGCCAACAGCGCCTGCCCCGGCCCGAACACGATCAGCATCACGGCCCAGATCGCCGTCCGGCTCAGCGCGCCCGCCAGCGCCAGGCCCAGCATCATCAGCGTCAGCGCGCCGAGGCTGAGCGCCAGCGTTACCAGCGCGGTCAGCAGCGGCGTGCGTGCGCGGCCCAGCGCCAGCGCCGCCCAGGGATAGGCGAAGACCAACCCCGCCAGCGCCGGGATTACGCTGCGCGCGTCGATCAGCAGCATCTCAGGCGCGCTCCTCGCTGCGCGCGCGTGGCCTGACGAACGCGACGATCCACGCCCCTCCCGCCGCCGCGATCAGCGCGATCCCCGGCTGGAGCGGCAGATAGTACCGCTGCCAGTTCAACGAGTTGGAGACCAGCAGCGCCAGCGCGATCAGCAGCGGCCACAGCAGCGCGAGCAGCGCCGGGCCGTCGCGCCAGCGTTTTGCCAGCGCCAGCGCCCCATACAGGAACGCCACCACGACCAGCCAGCCTGGAATGGCTCCGCCCAGCCGTCCGGACAGCAGGCTCGATTCGTAGGCTGTGATCTGGTCGCCGATATACTCCTGCCACACCGGGACCTCGTAATACTGCGGCGGCGCGAAAAAGGCGTGATCGATCAGCGCCGCCGGGCGCTCGCGCCACGTGTCAAAGCCGCCATAGCCCCTGACCTGCCCCTCGACCACCTTGCGCCGCAGCTCCAGGACGCGTTCGGGCATATGCAGCGGGTCCGACCACCAGGCCGGGTTGAGCGCCAGAAATACTGCCAGCGCCAGCGCCCCCGCGACGGCCAGCCGCGCGACGTGCGCCGCGTTGAAGCGCGCGCCTGCGCTCCGGCGCAGCAGCGGCTCGACTAGCGCGACCAGGAACGCGATCGCCAGGACGAGCGCGTTGGTGTGCTTGCTGGCGAGCGCGACTCCCCCCGCCACGCCGAGCGCCAGCGCCCAGGCCCAGCGCGCTCGCCCGCTCACGTCCGCCCGCGCCTGCGCGCGCATCAGCCCGGCAGCGGCCAGGATGACCAGCGTCGCGCCGAGCAGCATCGCGCCTTCCATCATCGAGCGCCGCCCGTTCAGCAGCACCGAGGGCTGCGTCACGTACAGGCCGGTCGCCAGCCACGCCGCCCAGCGCGCCGGGACAACCCAGCGCGTGATGGTGAACAGCGCCAGCGCGCTCAGCGCCAGCAGCGCCGCCGACGACACCCGCCCGGCGTGCAGCAGCCCCTCGGACGGCATGTGCCCGAACGCGCGGCTGTAGGTCCACTCGTTCCACTCGCCCTTCGGGTCGTAAAACCCCCACAGCCAGGGTTGGTTGAGGTCCTCGACGGTGTACCCGGCCAGGTCCCACGCCAGGCCCATCGCCATCTTCGGGATGGTGCCGTTAATGAGGCGCAGCTCCTGCTCCAGCGGGTCGATCGGCGGATCGCGGTAGAGCACGCGCTCGACATCACGCTGCTGCACGAGGTAATGATAGTCGTGGCTCATGTAGAGCAGCATCGACTCGTCGCCATGAAACGGCGCGGCATCCATCCCGGCGAAGATATAAAGCGTCAGCGCCAGCAGCCACAGGCCGTCCAGCGCCCACCTTACCCGCCGATCCCGCGCGATCCGCCGCGCTCTGCTCACCCTGACGCTCTCATTCACCTATCCGGCCAAAAACAGCGCGCCGGGCACATTTGCTCCGGCGCGCGTATTATACCGCAAGGCGCGCAGCCCGACGCGCTCCGTCTTGCCGCCGCTTGCCTCACGCGGCGCGGATTGCGTCTTTCTGACTCGCGCTGTCCTTTGCTGTGTTACGTGATCGTGATCAGCACCTTATTCTGCTCGACGCTGTCACCCGCCTTGACGCTGACGCGGTGGATCGTGCCGTCGCGCGGCGCTTTCAGCTCGTTTTCCATCTTCATCGATTCGAGCAGGATCACCGTGTCCCCTTTGGCGACAGCCTGACCCTCAACGACCGGCACACGCACGATCAGACCGGGCATCGGCGCGCGGATCGCCACCTCGCCGGAGACCTCACCGAACGCCATGAAGGCGCTCGCCAGCCGGCGGCTGCGCTCGTCCGTGACCTT
>JADLHR010000373.1 GCA_020848665.1 Anaerolineae bacterium | reverse complement strand
TCAGCCGCGAGGCTTCCAGAAGCTCCGTGTTCTTGACGATCAGCTCGGCGTTGAGATCGGCCAGCGGCTTGAAGACCTCGTAGCGGATCAGCGTGCGCCCGATCAGGATGATCGCTGTAGTCACGGCAAGCACGTTGAGCGCGTAGACATGCAGCGGGATCGCGGCGGCGTGCAGGGCAAGACCGAGCGCCAGCAGCGCCAGCGGCAGCGCCAGCGCGCGGCTGCGCAGGCTGTTGTGACGCCACAAGAGAACCGACACCACGCCCAGATAGGCCATCGCCGTCAGCGCGCCCAGCAGCCCGGTTCCGGTCAGGCTATAGCCGTAGATGCCGCCGCTCAGGGGCCGAAAATCGCGGTAGAGCGCCCCGGACATGACGACTCCCAGGAAGACCGCGCCTACCGGCAGGCTGAACGCCGCCAGCAAGCGCCGCGAGCGGACTGGAAGCTGCCCGTAGGCGAAGGCAAGCAGGGTCAACAGCAGGATGCTAATCTCATAGAACACCATCGCAGCTTTGAACGGGAGATGGGGCGCGTAGCCGAGCGGGCGCGCCAGCTTCCACAGCAGGTCGCTCAGCGCGTACAGCCCGAAGGTCAGCATGCACACGGCGAACGCCCGCCCGTGGCGGCGCGGGTTCTGCCAGGCCATAATCACAGCCAGCGCCAACGCTGAGAGCAACAGCACGACATCGGCCACGATGTTGACCAGTGACAGCGTTCCGAGGGACATGGCGTTACGCCTGCCGCGCTAACAGACTGAAGTCTCCGCCAGCGGCAGGCTGACGGTAAAGCAACTGCCCTCACCCGGCACGCTCTCGACCTCGATCGCGCCGCCCATCATTTCGACCAGCTTCTTGGTGATCGCCAGCCCCAGACCGGTTCCACCATAGGTGCGAGTGGTGCTGCCGTCCGCCTGGCGGAACTCGTCGAAGATGATCTTTCGGTCCGCCGGGGAGATACCGATCCCGGTGTCCGCCACCTTGATCGCGATCCCCGACTCGCCGTTCGCCAGCAGCCCGGCGCTGACGGTCACGCGGCCCTGCGGTGTGAACTTGATCGCGTTGCTCAGCAGGTTGGTGATGATCTGCTTCAGGCGCTGGGGGTCAACGCACAGCGGCGGCAGGTCGGGCGGCGCCTCGGTGATCAGCTCCAGCCCGCGCGCCTGAGCCTGCGCTTCGAGGCTCTGCGCCACATACTGCACGACCTCATGCACTGCAACCGATACCGGCTGGAGCGTCATGCGCCCGGCGTCAATTTTGGACAGATCGAGCAGGTCGTCGATCAGGTGCAGCAGATCGTGCGCGTTGCGGCGGATGCGGCGGATACGGCTCGCCTGCTCGTCGTTAAGCGGTCCGTACAGATCGTTGAGCAGCGCCTCGCTGAAGCCAATGATGCTGTTCATCGGCGTGCGCAGCTCGTGGCTGATCGTCGCAAGAAACTGGTCTTTCAGGCGGTTGGCCTCGGCCAACTCCAGGGCGCGGCTCTCAAGCTGCTGAAACAACAGCGCGTTGTCAAAGGCTATGGTCGCCTGCCCAACCAGCGTCTGCGCCAGGCGGATGTCGTCAGGCGAGAAGACGCGGTCGGGCGTGTGATCGGTCCAATCCACCACGCCGATGACACGATCCCCAGCAACCATCGGCAGCACCAACTGGCTTTGCACGCCCCATTGATCGAGCAGCGCCTGGGCAATGGGCAGCCCGCTGGCGTCGCGGCGATAGACCGTGATCGGCGAGCGCGTGCGGATGGCGCCCGCATGAGCGGGCCGCGTATGCAGCGGCAGGGCGCGCCCTGGCGCGGGCGCCGCCGCCGACGGCGGGTGGTCGGGATCGCGGTAAACGGCGCTGATGCGGACGGCTTCCGCGTCCGCCTCGTACAGCCCAACCACGCAGCTTGACGTGTTCAGCGCGCGGTTCATATGCTCGACCATCCGCTGGGCAAGCGAGCCGTAATCGAGAATAGACGCGAGGTCCTGCCCGATCTGATGCACAATACCCTGTTCGAGCAGGCGGCGCTGAGCCTGGTCATAGAGATGTGCGTTTTCGAGCGCGATGCCGATCTGTCGCGCCAGAGTCTCCATCGCGTCGCGCTCCGCCTCGCTGAAGGCGTTAAGGCGCGTCGAAAGGACCGTGATTACGCCGGTGACCTGATCGCCGCGCTGAAGCGGGATCGCCAGCGAGCTTTGCACGCCGCGCAGGGCCGGCATACGCAGAAAGTCCGGGTCGATGCGCGTGTCTGGCACCACCTGGGTGCGCCTCGACTGCACGGCGCGACCAACCACGCCAGCGTCCGCTGGCACTGCCAGCGTGCTCTCCAGCTGCAAGCCGGGCGTGGCGATGGCGCTGGCGCGCAGGCGCAGAACCGACCGGTCGTCTGAGAGCATCAGCACATGCACCGCGTCGTGCTCGAACATGTCGAGGATGCGCTGCGCCAGCTTGCGCAGCAGGCCCTGCACGTCGAGCGTGGCGTGCAGCTCCTGGCTGACGCGATTGACCTGATTCATCAGATCGGCGCGATGGATCTCGGTCCGCAAAAAATGCCCGGTGACAGCGCTGAGCGCAATCTGATCGGCGATCGATTGGGTAAGAGCGATTGCGCCCGCGTCGAACGGCCCCACGCGCCGGTTGAAGACGTAAAGTACGCCCAGCGTGCGATTGTGCGCGTTCAGCGGACAGGCCAGCGCGTTCCAGAAGCGCGGCCCGGCCAGTTCGCCCGCGTCTGCCACGCGCGGGACGGCAGTGTGGTAGGCATCGACCGGCGCGCCGGGGCCATCCAGCGCCCAGCTCAGATCGACGTGAAGCGCGCCTGCGCCGTAGGCGGTCGCTTCCTGCACCGCCAACTGGTAGCCATCCGGATCGGGCAGCAGAAGCTGCGCCCCTTCGCAGCCGACAAGCTCCGCCGTTTCGCGCAGGGTGGCGGCCAGCTCGTCGAGCGCCTCGCCCTGCGGCGCTGCCCCGACGTTGGCAATACGGTGCAGGAGGTGCACCCGGTGCAGCTCCAGACGCTCGGCGGCAAGCTGCTCGGCGTGCAGGCGCTTGAGCAGGCGCACGTGCTGAAGCGTGTACAGCTCCAGCGCGATCTGCCCGGCCTGAAGCTCGAGCAAAGCGGCCGGCGCATCAGTTAGCCGGTCTACCTGGCAGCCGCAGAACAGCAGAACCCCAAAGAGCGTGTCCTGGTGGCTCACCGGGACCGCGACACGCCAGCAGCCTTCTTCATCAGACCACACGGGCGCACGGCGCGCCGCTGCCTGCCCGACGAGGCCCTCGCCCCAGCGCGCCGCTTCAAGCGTACCCAGCGCGGCGTAGGGTACCAGCAGCCGCTGCTCTGGCTCGAACAGCAGCAGCCCGCCTTCCTCGAAAGGAAAAACGCGCTGAAGACCGCGCAGCAGCATCCGCAGGCGGTTGGCGAGATCCAGATCGAGCGCAGTGGAAGACGTGATCTGCGTGAACATGCCGCTTTAGTCGAAACAGTAAGCCTACGCCTATGATTAGGTGAAGGCTGCGCTATTTATACCGAAGCTTGCCTGTTTCCGGCAACCTCGGCCTACGTTAGACCATCTCCGGCGGGAATTTCTTCTTGTAGCGCTCAATCGATTGCAGGATCACGCGGCGGGCAGCGTCGGCGTCATCCCAGCCTTTGGGCGTTACCTGGATACCCTGCAACTGCTTGTAGGTCTGGAAAAAGTGCGCGATCTCGCTCAGGAAGTGCTTCGGCACGTCTTCGAGGTCCTGATACTCGTTGAACAGCGGATCGGTGGTTGGCACGGCGAGAACCTTGTCATCGGGATCACCCCGGTCAACCATGTGAAAAATCCCGATCGGGCGCGCTTCGATCACGCAGCCGGCGAAGGTTGGCTCGGTGACGATCACCAGAACATCGAGCGGGTCGCCGTCCTCGGCGTAGGTCTGCGGAATCAGCCCATAGTCGCTCGGATAGTGCATTGAGCTGTAAATCACGCGGTCCAGCTTGATCACCCCGGCAACCTTGCTGTACTCGTACTTATTGCGGCTCCCTTTGGGGATCTCGACGATGCAATACACTGCGTCGGGAACCTTGGGGCCGGTGGGCAGCGAATGCCACAG
>JADLHR010000372.1 GCA_020848665.1 Anaerolineae bacterium | reverse complement strand
CCGGCTCGCGCGCGATGCGCGCCTCGAAGCGCGCGCCCTTCATTTTCAGGTCACCCAGCTCGCGCACAATCGCCTCGGTCAGGCGGTCGGCGGCTTCGCGGCGGACGCGGCTCAGCGCAGCGGCGGCATCGCCAATCGTGCGCAGCAGCCGATCTTCCTCGGCGCGCAGCGCCGCCAGCCGCTCCTCGCTGTGCGTGATCGAGTCCAGCTCAGCCTGGGCGTGCGCGGCGTGCGCCAGCACATCCTCAATCGTCCCGCCGTACTTGCGCCTGAGCCGGTTGAGCAGCTCGATGCGCTCCTCGATCTCGTCCAGACGGCGCGGATCGTATTCGGCGTCGTCGTTGTAATCGCGCAGCGTGCGCGCCAGCTCGTCGGCCTGGATGCTGACCGACTCGGCCAGGGCGTAGGCGTCTTGCAGCGCGGGATCGAGCCGGGCGAGCTTGGAGAGCGCCAGCGCGGCCTGCGCCAGCCGGTCGGTTCCGGCCGCCTCGCCCGCCTCGCCCACCAGCGCGTAATAGGCTTCGTTCGCCAGCTCTGCGATCTTTTCGGCGTTGGCGAGGCGCGTTCGCTCCTGCGCCAGTTCGGCTTCCTCTGCGGGGCGCGGATCGGCGGTGGTGATCTCCTCGACCTGGAACTGGAGCATGTCCACCCGCCGGGCGAGCGCCGCCTCGTCGGTCAGCAGCGACACGATCTCGGCGCGAATCGCGCTCAGCGTGCGCACCATCACGGCGACCTCGGCGCGCTGCGCCTCGACGCCTGCGAAACGATCGAGCAGGTAGAGGTGCTGCGACGGGCGCAGCAGCGACAGGTGCTCGCCCTGCCCGTGAATATCGACCAGCAGCCCGCCAATTTCGCGGTACACCGACAGCGCGCAGGCGATCCCGTTGACCCGCGCCACGCTGCGCCCGTTGGCGCGCACCTCGCGGCTCAGAATAATCTCGTCCGCGCCGTCGCCTTCCAGCCCCTCGACCTCCAGGATCGCGTGCAGATCGTCGCGCACGCCGTCTGTCACGGAGAAGATGCCTTCGATCACGCTGCGCTCCGCCCCGCCGCGCACAAACGTCGCGTCCGAACGCTCGCCCAGCAGCAGGTTGACCGCGTCCACGATGATCGACTTCCCGGCGCCGGTCTCGCCAGTGATCACCTGGAAGCCGGGCGCCAGGCGCAGGTCCAGCGCGTCGATGATGGCAAAGTCTTTTATCCGCAGTTCTTGCAGCATAGACAGTGCTTAGCTCGTGCTTAACTCGTGATAGCCTGCGATAGCTTGCGCCGATTATCGCCCGAAGAACGTCAGGCGCTGGCCGAATTGCGCGGTCGCTGTACCCGTCGCCAGGAACATGAAGACTACCGCCATCAGCGGGTTGATCAGCAGCGCGGGCAGCGCGCCGATGATCACGCCCGCCGCGACGACGAGCGGCGTATACCGTCCGCGCCGCTTGCGCGTCAGCGCCCGCACAATTGTGCCGATCGCGCCGCCAACCGCCGACGACACAAAGAACGCGATGATAATAATAAAGAACCCGAACCGGAACTGCGCCAGCAGATACGCCCCGACCAGGCTGATCGCCACGCTGACCACGCCCGCGATCACGTAATCGAGCGCCTGCGCGTCAAAGAATTTGTCCTGCTGCTGGCGGACGCACTCGCGGCAGCGATAGCCGACGGGCGTCCGTACCGCGCACTTCGTACACATCGGGCGGCCGCAGCGATTGCAGCGCAGCGTCGCCACTTCCTTCGGATGCACCGGGCAGGTAACGACTTCGTCTTCTGTTTCAGGTGTGGAGATCAGTTCGGTGTCGGGTATCGTCATCAGCGTTTGTACAGTCCATTGGACGGGCCGGATCGTTGCTCACAACCGGCTCGTACGCGGCGGCGAAGAACTGTCCGCCTGTTTCGGGACCGCTGCCCTTGTCACGGGGTCCGGTACGCGCGGCTCCAGCCGGTCGAGCAGGGAGCGGTAGAAATAATTGCGGTCGCGCAGCCGCACAAAGCGGCTGACATGATCGCTGGCGCGGATCGTGACGTGGTCGGATGATTCCAGACTGGCGATCAGTTCGCCGTCGACCGTCAGCACGACCTCGGTCGCGGTGTGCGGATCAACCACCACCTGCACCGTCGCGCCCTGCGCCAGCACCATCGGGCGATCCATCGTCAGGTGTGGCGCGACCGGCACGACCAGGATATTGCGCAGTTCCGGCGGCAGAATCGGCCCGCCGGCCGCCAGCGCGTAAGCCGTCGAGCCAGTTGGCGTAGCGATGATCAGCCCGTCGCCGTGATAGGTTGTCGCCCAGCCGCCGTCGATGTGCGCGTCGAGCCGGATCGAGCGCACAACCGCGCCCCGGCTGATCACCACGTCGTTGAGCGCGTCGCTGTGGCCGAACAGCACGTCCGCTCGGCGGATTTCGCAGCGCAGCATCATGCGCTGCTCGATCCAGTAATCCCCGGCGAGCACCATGTCCAGGCTTTCTTCCCAGTCGTCCGGGCTGACCTCAGTCAGAAAGCCCAGGTGTCCGGCGTTGATTCCGAGCGTCGGCACGTTCGCCGGAGCGCAGAGCCGCGCAGCGCGCAGCATCGCGCCATCGCCGCCAATCGCGATCACCAGGTCGGAGCCTTCAATCAGCGGCTGGGCGCGGCTGGCATCCCAGGCGGTGCGGACCCATGTTTCAATCCCTTTCGCCTGTAACGCCTGCGCCACCGCTTGCGCGATTGGCGCCGTGCCGGTCCGCAGCGGATGGGCCAGAATGCCGACATGCTCGAACGACTGCACCGGAGCCGCCTTTCTCTCCTCGCCGTGTGTACCGATTATAACCGGGCCGAAAGCCGCGTCAAAGCTCCCCTTAGACCTGTTACCCCTGTCCCCGAACACTTGTTACCCCTGTCCCCGGTCTATACAGCCCTAGAGGCTGTTATGCACTTCATGGTCTGGTTTCCAGGCCACCCCCCCATCCTTCCGACCTGCGGTCGGCTTTCCTTCCCCCAGAGCGAGGGAAGGAAAAAAAACAGAGCGGACTCCCCTTCCCTCATTTTGGGGGCAAGGGGCCGGGGGATGGGGGGCTTTACCCGGCGCGCAAGTGCATAACACGCTCTAGACGGAGAGGGGGCGCAAAGCTGTGGTAGGGCGAGCGCCACTTAGCCCCGCCGCTCGCCCGGCAGCGCGAGGTCGAGCGCGGTGGCGACATTGCGCACGCGGACGATCTCCGGCCCAATTTTGCTCAGGTCCTCGCCGCGCGTGGTTTTGGGCACCATCACCTTCCTGAAGCCGAGCTTGGCCGCCTCGCGCACGCGCATCGCGGTCTGGCTGACGCCGCGCAGCTCGCCGCTGAGGCCCATCTCGCCGATGAACGCCATGTCCGCCGGGACCTGCACGTTCCACATGCTGGACGCGATCGCGACCGCCATCGCCAGGTCCGAGGCTGGCTCGTCGATCTTCAGGCCGCTGATCACGTTGACGAAAATATCCTTCTCGAACAGGCGCATTCCCAACCGCTGGCTGAGGACCGCCGTGATCAGCAGCAGGCGGTTGAAATCGACCCCGTTGGCGGTGCGGCGCGGGTTGGGGTAGACCGTCTGGCTGGCGAGCGCCTGGATCTCGACCAGCAGCGGGCGCGTGCCTTCGAGCGTGACTGCGATCGCGCTGCCCGGCGCGTTGATCTCACGCTCCGCGATGAACACCTCGGAGGGGTTCTCGATCTCAACCAGGCCGCGATCCAGCATCTCGAAGACGCCGACCTCGCTCGTCGCGCCGAAGCGGTTCTTGACGCTGCGCAGCAGGCGGTACGCCTGGAAACGGTCGCCTTCGAGGTACAGCACCGTGTCGACGATGTGCTCCAGCACGCGCGGCCCGGCGATCACGCCCTCTTTGGTGACGTGACCGACCAGGAAGACGGCGATCCCGGTGTTTTTCGCCAGCTCGCGCAGGGCGCTGGCGCACTCGCGCACCTGGCTGACGCTGCCCGCCGCCGACGCCTTGCCCTCGACGTAGGTCGTCTGGATCGAGTCCACGATCAGCAGGCGCGGGCGCGTCGCCTCGACGTGCGCCAGGATCGCGCCTAGCTCCGTCTCGGTCACCAGGAACAGGTCACGCGGAGCGAGGCCCAGCCGCTCGGCGCGCATCTTGATCTGGCGTTCGCTCTCCTCGCCGCTGACGTAGAGCACCGGCCCGGCGACCGGCTCCATTACCGCCGCCACCTGAAGCAGCAGCGTGCTCTTGCCGATACCCGGATCGCCGCCGACCAGCACGACGCTGCCCGGAACCAGCCCGCCGCCCAGCACCCGCGATAACTCCTCGACCGGGACGGGGTAGCGATCACCGGCGTCGGCGGCCACCTCGCTCAGGCGCTGCGGCTGCGTGCGCGGGCGGGCCGAGGCGCGCGCGGCAGCGGCAGGCGCTTCCGGCTCCTCGATCACCTCGATCATGGTGTTGAACTCGCCACACTGTGGGCAGCGGCCCATATGGCGCGGCGAGCGGCGCCCGCATTCCTGGCATTCGTAGTACACGCGCGGTTTCGCCATCGCTTATACTCTTTCGGATCGCGTGGAAAACAGCCTGATTCTAGCGTGAACAT
>JADLHR010000371.1 GCA_020848665.1 Anaerolineae bacterium | reverse complement strand
GAGCAGCTTGTCGTCGTCGCGCTGGCAACCGACGCCGCCGGGAATTCCTGGGCGCAAACCGGGCGCGGCTGGCTCCCGCTGACGCTCAACGGCGTGCAGCACGCTGTGCTCGACAGCATGCGGTCCTGCGAAATCCTGAAAGGCAACACGCCCGCGACTACGCTGCTCGGTCTGCACCTGCTGAACGGCACCAGCGGCGACCAGGTGCTGGCCCTCGTCCGGCGCATGGTCGAAGCCGGGACGCCGCTGGGCACCATGAAGGGACTGAATGGCGCCGAGCAGCTACTGAATGAGATCAAGGCGATCTCCCCGCAAACCGTGATCGTCTATCGCTCGCTGCTGACTTCCAACGGCGAATGGGACTGCCCCGCCGACCCCGGCGAGTACGGCGATCCCGAAGATACCGCCAACGCCTGGCTGAAAAGCCTCAACAGCTTCTGGAGCCAGGTCGATGCCGACTACTACGAGCTGATCAACGAGTGCCCGGTCGAGTTGAGCTGGATCTCCGATTTCTCGATTGAGGCGATGCGCCTCGCCAGCCAGCAGGAACGCTGCCTGCTGCTGTTCTCGTTCCCCGGCGGCAACCCAACCGTTGCCGGGTTCCGCGAAGTGCTGCCCGCCTATCAGTACGCGGCGGAGAATCCCTGCGCACCGGGCCGTCATCACGGAATCGCGCTCCACGCCTACAGCCTGGAAGACGGGCTGCTGGTCAGCGAGGCGGATAAGTGGGTCAGCCTGCGCCATCGCATTTTCGAGGAAGAGCTGCGCCAGCGCCTGCCCGAAGCGGTCGATCTGCCGGTCTACATCACCGAGCTGGGCGAGGGCGGCGGGATGGCGATCGCCTCGTGCGACACGCTGATCCGCGACGCCCTGCAATACACCTACCAGCTTGAGGAAGACCCCTATATCAAGGGCTTCCACCTGTGGAGCGTCGGCTCTGGCACGCGCTGGGTCGATATTACCTCGTGCCTGCCCGCGCTCGGCGACGCGCTGATCGCATACTATCAGGGCTAGACCTTTCCTGCGCCGAGGCGCCGAATACGCTGCGTTCAGGTCCCCGCTCCGGCGGGGATTTCATTTCCCGCGCAGGCGGCAAAGCTTGACCTGTGGCTCCAGCGGGCATAGACTCACCGGTAACCGTCGGCTCAGGCGATCGGCGAGGTCTGCTATGGCTGCGACACGCTCCCTCAACGTCCTGATCGTGCACGGTATTGGCGCCCGGCCCCGGACGCGCACCTACGCCCGGCCGCTGGAAATCGGCATCCGGCGCGCGTTCGATCACGTGGTGAGCCGCCTGCCGCTGCCGGATGTCGCGCCCGGCGCGGCCCGCTCCGATCGGGCGCTGCGCTTCGAGGCTGTCTGCTGGGACCCGGTGACCCAGACGCCGCAGGACGCCCTGCTGCTGGTTCTGTTCGGCAAGCCCTGGCTGCTCCAGCGGCTCAGCGTGACCGGACGGCTGCGTCGGCAGATTGTCAGCCTGGTCGGTGACGTGATCGCCTACGAAGCCGAGCCGGAGAATCCGGTCTACCGCGCCATTCATGCCAAAGTCACGCGCGGCCTGGACGCGCTCGGCGCGGCGAGCGCGGGCGATAATGGCGCGGACGGCGACGCGCCGCTGACGATCATCGGGCACAGCCTGGGCAGCGTGATCGCTTCCGATTACGTCTGGGACCAGACGCACGGCCAGACGCACCGGCTGGCGGCGCACGGCCTGGCGCTGGTCAACATGGTGCTGCTCGGCTCGCCGATGGCGCTCTACGCGCTGCGCGGCAACGCCGGCGGCGGTTCGGAGAGCATCCGCGACAGCCTTAGCTCGCCGGTCCTGATCGATCCGGACGGCGGCTGGTGGCTCAACCTCTATGACCGGCAGGACGCGCTGGCCTGCCCGCTGGAGCCGGTCGATGCTTACCGGCAGGCCGGGGTGATTGATTGCCCGGTCCGCGCCGGGAACTGGCTCACCGGCTGGAACCTGGGCAGCCACACCGGGTATTGGGCCTGTCGCGGCGTGGCGACGATCATCGGCTCCAAGCTGGCGATCGACTGGGCGCGCGCCAACAGCCCGCACTTCGCCGGGCAGTACGGTGCGCGGGCGCTCGATGCCCTGCGCGCCCAGTTGCAGCGGCGCTGACGCGCCCGCGAGGAGAGCGCGCAACGCATGATCATCTGGGAAGCGGCGCTGGCCGCGATCGGGCTGTACCTGCTGATCGGCGGGCGCCTGAGCCTGATGGGCCGCGAGCTGCAAGGCCGCCGCGCGCGGCGGATTGGCCTGGTCCTGGTCGCGCCGCTGACGGTGGCGCTGCTGCTGGCGCTGGCGATCAGCGCCGCGCTGGATGGCGAGGCGGTGTCCGACAGCGCCGCTATCGCACTCACCGCGCTGGAGATCGCGCTGGTCGCGGCGGCGCTCGCCGGGGCGGCGCTGCTCTTTGGCCGCGAGAACCGCGCCGGGAGCCTGTTCTGGCGTGGCGACCCGCCGCCGCCCCCGCCGCCAGAGCCGTCCCCGCTCCCCGGCCCCGGCCATATGACGGTGGCGGAAGCCGGACGTATCCTGCATCTGCGCGACCTCGAAGTGCTGGCGCTGATCCGCGCCGGGACGCTCACCGGCGTGCGCGCCGGATCGTCGTATCATGTCGAGCGCCGCTCTGTAGACCGGCTGCGCCTGAAACGAAAGGACCGTTAGCCACCGATGCATTCTGACCCTTCCCACTTTGGCCCGGCCTGGCGCGCGCAGCAGCGCCGCGACGCCGCGCTGTGGGCCGCTGACCTGTTCCGCCGCGACGCGGTAATCTTCGACAGCGAAACGACCGGCCTCGGCGCGGGCGACGAGTTCGTGCAGCTCGGCGTGATCGACCTGCGCGGCGACGTGCTGCTCGACGCCCTGGTGCGCCCGTCACGCCCGATCCCGCGTGAGGCGACCGCTATCCACCGCCTGACCGACGCCGCTGTCGCGGGCGCGCCCGCCTTCCCCGCGCTTTACGAGACGCTGCGCGACGCGCTCGGCGGCCGGACCGTGATCGTCTACAACGCCGACTATGACCAGCGCATCCTGTGGCAGACCTGCCGCCTGTACCACCTGCCGATGATCGAAGCCGGACGCTGGCACTGCGCTATGAAAGCCTACGCGCGCTATCACGGCGCCTGGAACAGCCAGCACAGTGACTTCCGCTGGCATCGCCTGACCGCCGCCTGCGCCGCCGAAGGCGTGCCGGTCGGCGCCGCGCACTCGGCCCTCGCAGACTGCCACCTGACGCTCGGCCTGCTGCGCAGGATGGCTGCCGAGGCGGACCCAACGCCGTAGCGGTCACGCCAGGCGCGCCTGCTGTTTTAACTCACCCGCGCCAGTGGACACGCGCCGATCCCCGCGCTATCCTTGCCGGGGTTTGAATCAGGCCCGTACCCGTCGCAGGAGTGAGCACCGTGAATGTTCGACATCCTCAGGGCCGCCGCTGGCTCCGCAGTGTAAGCGCCGTGATCGCTCTGGCGCTGGCGCTGACCGGCGTGGCTCCGCGCGCCAATGCCCAGCAGGACGCCATCGACCGCGCGCGCGCCAACGCCCAGCAGTGGCTCCTGACGCGGATCGACCGCCCCGACCTGCTGCTGGTCGAATACACCTACTCGCTGAGCACCTGGCCCAACACGGCGCGCGGCTGCCCGGTCGCGGGCCAGACCTACGAGGCCCAGGAAGTCACCGGCTATCGCTGGACCTTCCTGTTCGACAACATGGTGCGCTACGAGGTCCACAGCGACGTGGACGGCAACGATGTCGCGCTCTGCTGGGCGCAAAGCCTGACCAGCGAAGCGCAGTTGGGCGTCTTTAACACCACAACCTTCGCCATTCTCAAGCCCGAAGCGTGGCTCGTCTTCCCGAATGAGAACGCCAGCGAGGTCCTGTTCGCGCCGCAGCCGGATGCGCCCTGCGACCAGCCGGGAATGCGCGTCCGCGTGCTGGGGCGCGTCGCCAGCGGTGTCACGGCGGACCGCCTGCTGACCGATCGCCTGGCCCAGCTTGGCGCCGCCGAGCAGCCCGACGCGCGCGAGAACGCCGGGGTGTCGGGCCGCTCGACTGTTTTCGAGACGGACTGCGGCGGTGCGCCGCGCCGCGTCAAGCTGACAGCGTTCGTGCAGTACGGCAGCGCCTACGAAATCGAGCAGTGGGCGCCCGCCTCGCATTTCGACAACTGGCACCCGCTGTTCCGCAACATGCTCAGCCAGTTCACGCCCGGCAGCGGGACGCTGATTCCCGGCATGACCACCGCGCCCGACAGCGCGCCGCCCGCCGCGTCCGACAGCGCGAGTGAGCCAGCCGAGCCAGGCGAGGCCGCCGCGCCCGCCCCGGTCGATCTGGCCGCGCTGCCCCCCTTCCCGTTGGCGCATGTCTTCCTCGGAGACGTGTTCCTCGGCACGCTGAACAACATCCCCGGTCGCAGCGTGACCAACACGCCGGACGCCGCGCACCGCTTCGTCACCTTCGCGCCGGACGGGCTGGCGCTCGCCTTTATCGACGGGGCGACCGCCCAGCTTCGGATGCTGCCAGTCGAGAATGTCTCGCCGCGCACCCTGGCCGGTGCCGTTGCG
>JADLHR010000370.1 GCA_020848665.1 Anaerolineae bacterium | reverse complement strand
TGCGCTACGAGGCGGCGCGCGCTGCCGGAGAGCTGGAGCTGCGCAAGGCCCTCCCACGCCTGATTGAGCTGGCCTACGAGGGCGACCGTGAGATTCAGGAGGTCGCGATCTGGGCGCTGGGCGAGATCGGCGGACAGCTTGCGCGCAAAGCTCTCGACCAGCTCGCAGCCCAGGCCGAGCAGGAAGGCGACGATATCCTGCTGGAGGCCATCCAGGATGCGCAGTCGATTGCGGCCCTGGCCGGTGAGTCGATGCTGCCGCTGCTCGATTTCGGCGGGCTGGACGGGCGCGATCCGGGCGACTTCAGCGAACTGGATGGCCTTGACGAGCTGGACGCGCTGGATGATGAAGACGAAGACGACGAAGACGAGTTCGACTTCGACGAAGACTTCGCGGGCTACTACAACTAGCTCGGCGACGAGCGCGATAGAGGCGCTGGCCCAGGCCGCGATTGTGCGCGGCCTGGTTTGTTCCGGCGGCCTGCTCTCTGGTAAAACGACGAACAAAGATGGAGATGGAGTCGGTTATGACTGATCGCAACCCGACGTATCCGGCTGGGTCGGATACGAATAATGACGAGCACGACGCGCTGCGGCGCCGCCTGCATGAGATGTCGGAGGAACAGTTTCGGCGGCAGATGACGCAGGCGACCTACCTGCTGACCCAGGGCAAAGGCAAGGAAGCGATTCCGCTGCTGGAGCGGTGCCTCGAATATCGCCCTGATGACGTGGACGTGCTGACCAACCTCGGTGGCGCGTATGTCCTGGCGGAGCGCCACCGGCACGCTGTCCCGGTGCTGGAGCGTGCGACCGAGCTAGCGGCTGATAACCCGGCGGTGTGGTCGAACCTGGCCGCCGCCTATCTCGGCAAGCTGATCACCGCGACCGGCGAGCGCCAGACGCGCGCGCTGGCAGCGTATCGCCGCGTGATCGAAATCGACCCGGCATATCCGAACGTGCATTACCACATGGGTCTGATCTTCATTGACCGGCGCGAGTGGGATGACGCTCACGAGGCCTTTTCGCGTGCGCTGGAAACCAACCCAAACGACAATGACGCACGCACCATGCGGGACCGCGTCCGCGAAATCCGGCGCCAACCGCCCACCCCTCAGAATAACTGACCCGCATCAACGGCACGTTGTGAGCCACCCGGCCGGTTGCTATAATGGCCGGGGGGCGCCAGCGAGGAGACCTGTCATGTCCGAGCCTGTGTCCGAACAACGGGATACGGAAAACCGGCGGCTGCACGCCGTCGTGTATGGACGGGTGCAGGGCGTCAACTTTCGGGCCGCAACGCAGCGCGCCGCCGCGCAGCGCCAGCTTACCGGCTGGGTGCGCAACCGCCCAGATGATACCGTCGAGACCGTTGCTGAGGGTCCGCTGCCCGCGCTGGAAGCGTTCGAGCGCTTTCTGCATATCGGCCCAGCGGCAGCCTGGGTTGAGCGCGTGGATATTCGGTACAGCGCCGCGACCGGCGAGTTTCACAGTTTTAATGTTCGTTATTAGTCTTCACTCGGTCTTTACCAGTCTTCACTTAGTCTTCACTGGTGACCTGTCCGCAGCGAACGAGGCGTAATGCGCGCACACCCCCAACGCCTGGCTTGGATGACAATCCTCGGCGGGCTGCTGATCTTCTGCCTGTTGTGTGTTAGCACAGTCGTTGCTGCCCGGTGGTTCGTCTTCGACTCACCGACAGAGCTGAGCGTTCGCCTGCACGTGGGTCGTGGCACAGTCGGGCTGGCGCCGCCCGATGACCCGAACACCGAGCAGGCGATTCGCGCTCCCAGCTCAGTCGCACGGGGAAGCCGCATGACGACCGACAATGAGACGCAAGGCTATCTGTCGTTCGCCGACCCCTATTCCGGTGAAACGATTGCCATCGCCTTTCTGCGCAGCAACACGCAGATCAGCCTGGTATCGGCCAACCGCCCGCGCTTCAGCCTCAGCGATAACGCCTACACGATCCGGCTCGGCGGGCTGAATGGGCGGCTCGAAGTCTGGGTCAACTCCTCGATCGAGCGTCCGATCCAGATCGAGGTCGATAGCCCCTTCGGGCTGGCGCGCATCAGCGAGGGCGGCAGTTACCTGGTCGAGAGCACACCGGGCGCGCTTTCGCTCAATGCGCGAACGGGCAGCGCGACGCTGATCTCGCCTGCTAACCAGACGCAGCATGTCGCCGCCGGGAACAAGGCAACTATCCCGGCCGGCTCAGGGGAAATCCGGGTCGGCGAAGGCCCGATCGACCTGCTCCCGAACAGCCTGTTCGGCGAGTCGGAAGACTGGCCCAAGCAGTGGGGCTGCGCGTTCTTCCCCTCACCCGACGATCCTAACGGCCCGCCAGGGCAGTTTCCGATTGAGACGGTGGATGGGCGGCGCGCCTATCACCTTTACCGGCTCCAGCCGGACGCAGGGCCAGGCGAAACGGGCTGCCAGCAGAGCTTTGGCGGCAACGGGCTGAACATCATCTCATACGACAGCGTGCGGCTGCGTGTCATGCTGCGCGTTGACTATCAGGAGATCAGCGCCTGCGGCGAGCAGGGCAGCGAGTGCGCTGTCATGCTCCGCATGGCCTATGAAGACCGCGACGGCAACGACTTTCTGTGGGTGCACGGCTTCTATGCCGAGATTACGCCGAACGTGGGCCGCGCGACCTGCGACACCTGTCTGGAGCCACACGAGCAAATCAACAAGCAGGCCTGGTACGTCTACGAGTCGCCCAATCTGCTGATCGACCTGCCGCAGGATCGCCGCCCGGCGGTGATCGAGGAGCTGCGCTTCACCGCGTCCGGGCACAAAGTAGATGTTTTCATCGGCGAGGTGTCGCTGATCGCGGAACGGAATACGCCCGTCGGCGGCTGATTGCCCGGCGATCGGCGGCGTGCTATACTGGCCGCCGGCAGCCGGAACGCGCCCTGCCCCGGCCTGCCCGCGCCGATCGCGGAGAAAACGCATGATCGATCAGGACACACTGAACACCCTTTTACTCTACGCCGTGACGGCCTGCGGCGGCGTCAGCGCCGCGCTATGGCTGGGCCTGATCATCTGGACGTGGCGTGACATGCGACAGCGCTCGCGCGATCCGCTGGCTCAGATCGCGGCGGCGCTGGTGGTCGCAGTGCTGAACGTCTTCGGGCTGTTGATCTACGTCATGCTGCGCCCGTCAGAGACGCTGGCCGAGTCCTACGAGCGGTCGCTCGAAGAAGAGGCGCTGCTTCAGAATATTGAGGAAAAACCGCTCTGCCCTGGCTGCGGGCGTCCGGTCAAAGACGCCTGGCAGGTGTGCCCGTACTGCCACACCAAGCTCAAGAAGCCGTGCGTCGCGTGCGAGACGATGCTTGAGCTTGCCTGGAACATCTGCCCGGTGTGCGCCACGCCGCAGGTCGCCTACGACCCCGCCCAGACTGCCAGAGTTGTCTCCCCCACGACCGAAGCGGATTTCGACGGCGCGGCGCCCGCCGACGCACCAGTCGAGTTCGTCGAGAACGACCCGTATTGAGACTGCCTTGAGGCCACGGCATGGCTAAGCGCGGCGCGACATGTCGGACTCCGGTCAGAACGTTGCTCGTCGCGCTCATTCTGCTGGCAGCGGTAATCGCGCCGCGTGCAGCGCTGGCGCAGGGCGACGGTCCGCCCGTGCTGCCCGCTGTGCTGGACGACCTCAGCCGCCGCGAAGGTCGGGCCATTACCGCCGGCGACCTGGACGGCTGGCGCTGGAGCCAGCGCACCTTCGACGACACCAGCCTCGGCTGCCCGCTGCCCAACGAGGACTACGAGCCGCGCCCCACGTCCGGCTATCGCATCATCGTCAGCTTTCGCGGCGCGACCTACGATTACCGTGTCACGCGCGACGGTGCACGTGTTGTCCTGTGCCCAACCGGCGGCGTGACGCCCTCGCCGACGCCGCACATTGCTGCTCCGACCCCGCTGCCGACCACCCCGCCCACTGCTGCGCCGCGAGGCCGCGACGTATGTCCGGATGCGCTTCCGACCCGGCTGGCGGTCGGCCAGAGCGCGCGCGCTGCCGACCGCGGTGCGCCCATCCAACTGCGCGCCGCGCCAGGCATCGACCGCACGGTCGTCGGCTCAGTTCAGCCGGGGCAAATGCTGATTATCGTCAGCGGGCCGGAGTGTGGCAGCAGCCAGGTGTGGTGGCAGGTCGATTACCAGCGGCTGATCGGCTGGATGTTCGAGGCGCAGAATGACGTGTACTGGCTTGAGCCGCTGAGCGGCGCGCCGTCCGCCAGCGTTACTCCCAGCCCAGCGCCAACGCCGCAGCCCGGCGCGGACCTGGGCCTGCCGCCTGGCCGGGCGCCGGTCACGCTGGAGAATGCGCTCAACCTCAGCGAGCTGATCAACCGCCCGATTGAGGGGACAGCCAGCGCAATCGCGTGGTCTGCCGACGGACGGACGCTGGCAGTCACCGCGCAGCAGGGCATCTGGCTGTTCGCCGCCAGGGATTTCGGCGCGCCACCGCGCCTGCTGCGGGTGTCCGGCAGTCCGGTGCACGCCGTGTCATTTAACCCGGCTGCCGGCAGCGGGCAGATGGTCACCGCCCACGACGACGGCACCCTACGCCTGTGGGAAGTCACGACCGGCGGCCAGACCGCCGTACTGACCGGGCATCATGCGCCAGTCCGCGCGCTGGCCTTCAACCCGGAGGGGACGCTGCTCGCGTCGGGAGGCGGCGCGCCGGGCGATCCCGCTGCGATCCTGCTCTGGGACCTGACATCACCCGGCCCAATCGGGCGCCTGGAAGGCCACAGCGGCCCGGTGCGCTCTCTGGCCTTCAGCCCGGACGGGACGCTGCTGGCGTCGGGCGCGGACGATCACACCGTGCGCCTGTGGGACCTTGTCAGCCAGACGCCGGTCGCAGTCCTCAAAGGGCACAGCGGCCCGGTGTGGGAGGTCGCCTTCAGCCCCGACGCCGCGCTAATCGCCTCTACCGGAGAGGATGGATCGATCCGTCTGTGGGACAGCGCAGCGGGCGGCGGAATGGCGCTCGAAGACGGCGGCGTCCCGATGCGCGCGCTGGCGTTCGTGCCCGCAGGCGGGCTGCTGGTCACGGGTGGCGGCCAGAATGACGCGGCGGTGTTGGGCCTGTGGGACGTGTCGCAGCGAGAGCGGCTGGGCGCGATCGCGCTGCCCGGCGCGGGAGACAGCGCAATCGTCGATCTGTCGTTCGCGGCTAGCGGCGCGGCGCTGGCAATTCTCACCACCGGTCCATCGGGCAGCACGCTGCGGCTGTGGGGCGTCCCCGGCGAGTCGTAAGCTGGGACGCAGCGCCGCCGCGCCACATGAGCTACATGAGCTACATGAGCAGCGCGAGCAGCACGCTCAGCGAGACCGTGCTCAGCGCCGTGCTGATCAGAATCACGGACGTGATGAACTCCGCGTCCTGCGGCCCGCTGAATTCCGTCGCAAGCACGCCTCCAACGACCGCCGTCGGCATCGACGACTGCACCAGCGCGACCTGCCGCCCAACGCCGCTCAGGTCGAGCAGCGCCACCAGCGGCAGCGCGATCACCGGGGCAAGCGCCAGCCGCATCCCCACCGCCAGCAGCACGGCCCGTAACGTGCGCACGCGCAGCGGGGCGCGCGATAACTGGAAGCCCAGCACAGTGAGCATCGCCGGGACGGATGCCTGTGCCAGCAGGGATGTCGCCCGCGCGACTGGCGTCGGGAGCGTGATATCCAGCCCATTCAGCGCAAACCCCGCGACCACCGCATAGGGCAAGGGCACGCTCAGCATGTTGCGCAGCGCGCGCCGCGTCGAGACGGTCCCGCTCGACGCCAGGAAGACACCGAACGTATTCGAGAATGCGACCGTGATCACAAAGAAGATCATGGCGCGCGCTTCGCCCTCCGCGCCGAACGCGAAGCGGTTAAGCGGAATGCCATAGTTCCCCGCGTTCATAAGCGTCACGCTCAGCACGAAGACGGCGATCAGTCTCCGGTCCAGCCCCACCGCTCGTGCGACCGTCCAGCCTGCCAGCGCCATCAGCGCCGAGATGCCCAGCGCGGCTCCGGCGATCTGCCCCGTCTCAGCGCCAGTCAGGTCGGATTTCGCAATACCGTCAAGCACCAGGAAGGGAGTGAACAGGTAGACAACCATTTGCGACAGCGGGCGAGGGTCGATATGCAGCCGCCGGTCGAGGAAAACCGCCGCGCCGACCACGAGGAAGATCGGCGCGATGATGTTGTACGCGATCTCAAAGAAGGTCGACATGGCGCCTAGGCGCGATCCATGTCGCCTACACGCAGAACTTTCAGGAAGTTCGTCTGGCCGCCGATGCCAAAGGGGACGCCGCCGATAATGACCATCGTATCGTCCTGCTCGACCAGCTTGAGCGTCCGCGCCTGCTCGACCGCCACGCGGATCATTTCGTCGATTGTCTTGAACTCCTCAACCAGAATGGGCGTCACGCCCCACACCAGCGCCAGCCGGTTGTAGGTGACCTGGTTTGGCGTCGCCGCCAGAATCGGCGTGCTGGGGCGCTCGCGCGCGACACGCCGCGCGGTATAGCCGGAATACGTGCTGGCGACGATCAGCCGCGCGCCAAGCATTTCCGCGAGCTGGCTGGTGACATGGCTGATCGCCGCCGGAACGCCGCGCCGGTGCTCGCTCATCAGCGCATCAAGCGACAGCCGTCCGAAATGCGGGTCAGGGTGCGTCCGCATGAACTCTTCTGCGATCTCGGCGATCCGCACCATTACCTCAACGGCCTGGAGTGGGTACTTGCCGACCGCCGTCTCGCCGGACAGCATGATCGCGTCGGTCCCGTCAAAGATTGCGTTCGCCACGTCACTCGCCTCGGCGCGTGTCGGGCGCGGGTTGTCGATCATGCTGTTGAGCATCTGCGTCGCCGTGATGACCGGTTTGCCCGCCTCGTTGCAGCGGCGGATGATGTTCTTCTGGTGAACCGGCACGCGCTCGGCGGGCGTCTCGACGCCGAGATCGCCGCGCGCCACCATGATCGCGTCGGACTGTTCCAGGATAGCCTCGAAATTGGCGAGCGCCTCGGCCTTCTCGATCTTGGCGACCAACGCCACGTCGCCGTTCATGTGACGCACCAGCCAGCGCAACTCGCGCAGATCGTCGGCAGACCGCACAAACGACATCGCGACATAGTCAACGCGCTGCTCCAGCGCGAACCTGACGTGCTCGCGGTCTTCATCCGTGATCGAAGACAGCGTCAGCGCGGTGTCGGGCACGCTCACGCCCTTGCGCGAGGACAGCGTGCCGCCGATGATCACCTCGGCGCTGACATTGCTGCCGGTCTTGGACCGCACAACCAGCTCGATCTGGCCGTCGTCGATCAGCAGCCGGTCACCGAGTTTGAAATCGTGCAGCACATCAGTATGCGGGAACGGCACCAGAAACGGCTGCTCCGGGTCGAGCGGATCGGTCGCCGTGAAGGTCACGATATCACCCTCAGTCAGCTCCAACGGTTCGACGCTCAGGTTGCCAAGGCGCAGCTTGGGGCCTTGCAGGTCCGCCATGAGCGCGACCACCGCGTTCTCCTCAGCAGCCAGGCGCCGGATGTTAGCGATGTTCTTGGCGTGCGTCTCCAGATCGCCGTGACTGAAGTTGATCCGCGCCACATCCATCCCCGCGCGGATCATCGCGCGCAACATGCCGGGATGCTGTGTCGCCGGACCGATCGTGGCGACGATCTTGGTCCGCTTGTAATGATCCATCGTGCTCATGCGACTTCGATCCTTTCTCTCCACGCCGAAACACAGGCCTGGGAGGAGTGCGCTGACCCGTCCCAGGCCTGGTCGATGTGCTCAATCGCTCGCCCGAACCGTGCCCGATCTACGCCCGATCTACAGCGCGCGCTTGATATTCGGGAAGGCGTTGCGGCCCGCGTAGACCGCGACTTCGCCCAGCTCTTCCTCGATGCGGATCAACTGGTTGTACTTGGCAATCCGGTCAGAGCGCGCCGGAGCGCCGGTCTTGATCTGCCCGGCGTTGAGCGCAACGACGAGGTCCGCGATCGTCGCGTCTTCGGTTTCGCCGCTGCGGTGGCTGACGACAACCGTCCAGTTGTGTGTCTGGCTGAGGCGGCTGGCGGCGATCGACTCGGTCAGCGTACCGATCTGGTTGACCTTGCACAGCAGCGAGTTGCACGCCTGAAGCTCAATCGCCTTCTGGACGCGCTCCGGGTTGGTCACCAGCAGGTCATCGCCGACAAGCTGCACGCGGTCGCCAATTCGCTGGCGGAGCATCTGCCAGTGATCCCAGTCGTTCTGATCCAGGCCATCTTCAATCGAGATGATGGGGTACTTTTCGACCCACGTCGCCCAGAAATCGACCATTTGCTCGCCGGTCAGCTCGCGGCCTTCCTTCGCCAGGACATACTTGCCATCCTGGTAAATCTCGCTCACGGCCGGGTCGAGCGCCAGGTAGACCTGCTCGCCAGCAACGTAACCGGCTTTTTCAATTGCTTCGAGGATAACCTCGATTGCGCCTTCGTTGCTCGGCAGGCTCGGCGCGAAGCCGCCCTCATCGCCGACGGTGGTGCGGTAACCCTTGCCCGACAGGACTTTCTTCAGACTCTGGTAAATCTCGGCGGACCAGCGCACGGCCTCGGTGAAAGTTTCTGCGCCGACCGGCATGACCATGAATTCCTGGAAGTCAGTGCTGTCGGCGGCGTGCTTGCCACCGTTGAGGATGTTCATCATCGGCACAGGCAGCGTATGCGCGTAGACACCGCCGAGATAGCGGTAGAGCGGCAGGCCCACGCTCGACGCAGCGGCATGCGCCACGGCCAGCGACGCGCCCAGGATCGCGTTCGCGCCCAGCTTGCCCTTATTCGGCGTGCCGTCCAGGTCAATCAGCAGCTTGTCGATCGACATCTGATCGGTTGCATCCCAACCCAGCAGCGCGTCAGCGATCTCGTCGTTAACATGGCCGACAGCCTTCAGCACCCCCTTGCCGCCGTAACGCTTCTTGTCGCCGTCGCGCAGCTCGACGGCCTCGTACTCGCCAGTGCTCGCCCCGCTCGGAACAATAGCGCGCCCAAACGAGCCGTCGCTCAGGGTCACTTCGACCTCGACAGTCGGGTTCCCGCGCGAGTCCAGCACTTCACGCCCGATGACATTCTCGATAATTGACATCACGGTTTCTCCTCAATATAGGATGCAGAGCAATCTCGTGTTCAGTGATGCGGTTTCCAGCGCGCGAGGCGGACAGCCTGCCCCGCAAAGCCCCGCCTCTGGCCCCTTCCGGCGTGCGGAAGCGAGACGGGAGGCGAGGCTCCTGGCGCTGTTTTCCCGACTTCGGCCCGGTCGCCTAGAGCGTGTTATGCACTTGCGCGCCAGGTAAAGCCCCCCATCCCCCGGCCCCTTGCCCCCAAAATGAGGGAAGGGGAGTCCGCTCTGTTTTTTTCCTTCCCTCGCTCTGGGGGAAGGAAAGCCGACCGCAGGTCGGAAGGATGGGGGGGTGGC
>JADLHR010000369.1 GCA_020848665.1 Anaerolineae bacterium | reverse complement strand
ACTGATTACAACGATGGCTTCGTGCTGCCCGCCGCCATCGACCGCGTGATTTATATCGCGGCGCGGCCCCGCGCGGACCGCGAGGTGTACCTCGTCTCGACCGATTTTGACGACGAGACGCGCTTCGACCTGGGTAACCTGACCGGCCCTGATCTCCCGGCGTGGAGCAGTTATCCGCGCGGGGCGCTGTGGTGGCTGGCGGAGCAGGGATTCAGCGCGCCGGGCCTCGACGCGGTGATGGGCGGCGACATCCCGATTGGCGCGGGGCTGTCGTCTTCGGCGGCGGTCGAGGTCGTCACGATCGAGCTGGGGCTGGCGCTGGCAGGCGGGACGCTCTCCAAGCAGGCGATCGCGCTCGGAGGGGTCGAGGTCGAGCACCGCTTCATTGGCGTGCCGTGCGGCGTGATGGACCAGATGGCCTCGGCGATGGGGGTGGCAGGGCACGCGCTGCTGATCGACTGCCGCAGCCTGGAAGCCGCGCCAATCCCGGTGCCGGGCGGCGTCAGCATCGTCATCATGGACACGTCCAAAGGGCGCGGGCTGGTCGATTCGGAGTACGCCGTGCGGCGCGCACAGTGCGAAGAAGCGGCGCGGCTTCTGGGCGTCCCGGCTCTACGCGACGCAACACGCGAGCAGGTCGAGGCGGCGCGCGACAAGCTCGGTGACGTGCTCTACCGGCGCGCACGGCATGTTGTTAGCGAGAACCTGCGCACCAACGTCGCTGCGATGGCGCTGCGCGGCGGCGGCCTGAAAACTGCCGGACAGGCCATGCGCGAAAGTCACGCCAGCCTGCGCGACGATTACGAGGTGAGCTGCCGTGAGCTGGACATTATGTCCGATCTCGCCAACGCGCAGCCCGGCTGCTATGGCGCGCGCATGACCGGCGGCGGATTCGGCGGCTGCGCGGTGGCGCTGGTAGACAGCGGCGCGGTCGAGACCTTCGTGCAGGCGGTCAGCCCGGCCTACGCCGCGCAGACCGGCCTGACGCCGCAGTTGTACGTCTGCCACGCAGCGGGGGGCAGCGGCGTCGAGCGCCTGTAGCGCAGCCGCCAGGCGAAAAAAGCCCGCTCCGGTCAGGAGCGGGCTTAGCAATCGTTTCAGCAGGTGTCTCGCGGCGGGTTACTCGCCGGGCTGCGCGTCGTCCTCGACGGGCGTTTCATCGAGCGGCGCGTCCTCGACCTCACCAGTTTCCGGCTCGGCCACGCTCGCCTCAGCAGGCGGCTCGATTTCCACGGGCGCTTCATCTTCCGGCGTCTCCGCCTCAGGTGTCGCGTAAGCAGCCGTCTCTGGCGCCGTCTCAGCCGCCGCCAGATCGCCAGTGTAATCCTCGGCGTAGAGCTGCCAGTCCTGGTCCATGTACTTGGCCGAATCAACCTGGCGCAGCGACAGCCCCAGGCGGCGCTGCTCGCGGTCGATCTTGACGATGCGCAGGGTCAGCACATCACCCACCAGCACGACCTCACGCGGGTGGCTGACGCGGTAATCAGCCAGCTCGGAGATGTGGATCAGGCCCTCGATTTCGGGGGCGTCAACCAGCCGGGCGAACGCGCCGAACTTGGTCAGCTTGGTGACAGTCGCCTGCGCAAGCTGGCCGATCTGGTACTGCGCGACCACGCTGGCCCAGGGGTCGTGCTCGCGGCGCTTCATGCTCAGGCCGATACGCTTGCGGTCCGGATCAACGCTGATGATCTCGACCTCGACTTCCTGCCCGACCTCCAGCGCCTCGCGCGGGTGCGTGACGTGCTTCCACGAAATCTCAGTCAGGTGCACCAGGCCGTCCGCCCCGCCGAGGTCCACGAACGCACCAAAATCGGCCACGCTGATCACGCGGCCCTTGCGCACGTCGCCGACCGCCAGGTCCTTGAGCAGGCGCGATTTCTGCTGATCGCGCGCTTCGCGCTGGGCGGCGCGCTCCGACAGGATCAGGCGATTGCGGGCGCGGTCGATCTCGACCACTTTGACAGCGATATCCTCACCGACCATCCGGCCCCAGCGCTCTTCCGGGCTTTCGCCAGCGGCGCTGCGCTGCCGGTCACGGCTGACCTGGCTGGCGGGCACGAAGCCGCGCACTTTGCCGAAGCGGACGATCAGCCCGCCCTTGTTATATCCGGCGACCTTGCTGAAATACACTTCCTGGTTCTGATAGTGTTCTTCGGCCAGGCGCCAGTTCTTTTCTTCTTCTGCCCGCGCCAGCGACAGCACCGGGCGTCCATCGGCGCCGCGCGCCTTCAGCACGAAGGCGGTCACCGGGCTGCCGATGCTCAGCATCTCAATCGCGGCACGATCCATGCGCTCCAGCTCGCGGCTGGCGACGACGCCGGTATAGCCCTCGCCCAGGTCCACCAGGACCTCGGTCGGGCTGGTTTCGAGCACCGTGCCATCGACGATCTGGCCCTTTCGGAATAGCGGCGCTTCATCTTCGTGCTCGCCAGGGGTTTCTTCTTCGTCAGCGTCAGGCTCGGCTTCATCTTCGCCGCTCGGCAGCAGCGCGATGGCGTCCTCGGCAGGCTGAGCGGCGGCATCGCTGTCCGGCTCGTCGGCGACGGCCGGGCCGGCCGGCTCCTCGCCTCCTGCGTCTTCGCCCGCGGCAGCGAAGAGGTCATCCCCGCCAGCATCCCCGGCCTGCGACCCGGCTTCGGCCTCGCTCTCAAGCGCGGCGGCGCCCAGATCGTCGTCGGTCTGCGGTTGTTCGTCGTAAGCCATCATCTCAGGCTGCTCCTGAGAATCGGCGGTAGGGTGCTCGGTGAGCGACTGATCGTCGTCGCGGGGCAGATCGTCACCGAGGGTTGGGTTGTTGGCCTGCATGAGTTAAGTCTCCGGTACTTGCGAACGCGCTGGCATTATACACACAGGACCGCTGATTATCAAACGGATCGCGGTGTTTTTCCACAATTGCTGCTGTCTTAAGGCTGCGTTAATGCAGGGGT
>JADLHR010000368.1 GCA_020848665.1 Anaerolineae bacterium | reverse complement strand
GCGATGAACGCTTCTGCCTCGGCCAGCGTCAGCTCGCTGTCGCGCGCCAGCCGGAAGGCGCCCATGCCGTACATCAGCCCAAAGTTGACTGACTTGGCGAAGCTGCGCTGCTCGTAGGTCACGTCTTTCAGCGGGACATGGTAGACCGCCGCCGCCGTTGCGCGGTGGATGTCCTGCCCTTCGTGGAAGGCGCGCAGCAGCGCCGCGTCCTGGCTGTAGTGCGCCAGGATGCGCAGCTCGACCTGGCTGTAGTCCACCGAGAGCAGACGGTGCCCGGCCGGAGCGATGAACGCGCGCCGCACGCGGCGGCCCTCCTCGGTGCGGATCGGGATGTTTTGCAGGTTCGGGTTGCTGGACGACACGCGACCGGTCGAGGTGCCGGTCTGGTTGAAGCTGGTGTGCACGCGCCCGGTGTGCGGATTGACAAGCATTGGCAGCGCATCGACGTAGGTGCTTTGCAGCTTCTGAAGCTCGCGCCAGGCCATCACCTTTTCGATGATGGGGTGTTCGCCGCGCAGGCTGTCGAGCACGTCGGCGGCGGTGCTGAAACCGTGCGAGGTCTTACGCAGCCCCTCCGTCGTCAGCTTCAGGTGGTCGAACAGCACCTCGTTCAACTGTTTCGGACTACCAGGGTTGAACGGCCCGTAGCCGCCGCTCAGCGCCTCGATCTCCTGCTCCAGCGCGCGCAGCCGGGCGTTGAGGTCGTCGCTCAGCTCGCGCAAAAACGCCACGTCGAGCAGCACGCCCGCCATGTCCATATCCGCGATGACCGGGATCAGCGGCATCTCGATCTCGCTGAACAGCCGCCACGCCTGCTTTTCTTTGAGTTCCGGACGCAGCTCGTCCACCAGCCGGTAGGTCAGCACGGCGTCAGCGGCGGCGTAGGGCGCAGCCCGCTCGACTGGCACGCGATCCATCGTGATCTGCGCCCGCCCGGAGCCGATCAGTTCGGTAATCTCGGTCATCTGCACGCCGAGCCGCACCCAGGCCAGGTTCTTCAGGCCGAGGTTGCGGCTGCCGGGGTCGCAGACCCATTCGCCGACCATTGTATCGAACGTGATCGGCTGCACATCGATTCCATAGCGGCGCAGCAGGACCAGGTCGTAGGGCGCGTTGTGCCCGTATTTCGGAATCTTTGAGTTGGTCAGGGCGGGGCGCAGCGCCGTGATTACCCGGTCCAGCGCAAGCTGTGGCGGTGTGTGCCCGCTGACCAGATCGGGCTGGGCCTGCTCGGCGGGGCGGGGCGGGGCGTTGGACGCGATATGCCCGACCGGGATGTAGTAGCCTTCTTCGCCGTCCACCGCCAGCGAGATGCCAACCAGATCGGCCAGCATCTGGTCAGTGGATGTGGTCTCGGTGTCGAACGCGATTGCGGTCGCGTGCGCCAGCCGCTCGACCAGCGCCGCCAGCTTTTCTGCGTCGTCCACCACGGTATACGGCACGACGATCTCGACCTGCTCCGAGGTGGCTTCAGACGGCTCTGCCGCGGCGAACATGGTAAGCTGCTGGCCGGACCCGGCGGTCGCTTCGGCGGCGTGGCGTCCGGGTAGGCGCCGGATCAGCAGGCGGAATTCCAGCACGCGGAATAGCCCTTCCACATCTTCGTAGCGATAGTCGTGCGCGACGCATTTCGGCAGGTCGATCTGCACCGGCACGTCGCGGCGGATGGTCGCCAGATCGGTCGAGAGAAACGCGCTATTCCGCCCTTCTTCGAGCTTGGCGTGCAGCGCACCCTTGATCTCGTCCAGGTGATCGTAGACGCCGACGACCGAGCCATACTCCGCGATCAGCTTGCTGGCGGTTTTCTCGCCGACGCCCTTGATGCCGGGGATATTGTCGGACGCGTCGCCCATCAGCCCCTTCAGCTCCGGAAGCTGCCCCGGCTCCAGGCCATACTCCTCGCGGAAGCGCGCCAGATCATACACCTGCGCGTCGCCGAGCGTCTTGCCGGGAAGCTGCACGCGGGTGTGATCGGTCAGCAGTTGCAGCAGGTCGCGGTCGCCGGTGATGATCAGCACGTCAGCGCCCTGCGCCTCGGCCTGGGGCGCGACCGAGCCGATCACGTCGTCGGCCTCGTAGCCTTCCAGCTCCAGAATCGGGATGTTGAACGCCTGCACCAGCTCGCGGATGCGTTCGATCTGCACGCGCAGCTCGTTCGGCATCTTGTCACGCGTGCCTTTGTAGTCGCTGAACAGCTCATCGCGCCCGGTCAGCCCCTGATCGAAGCTCACTGCCAGATAGTCCGGGTGCTTATCGAGGATGTCCAGCAGCGCGCGCGCGAAGCCAAAGCTGGCGTTGGTCGGCTCGCCGCTGCGGGTGGTAAAGCTCTCGATCGGCAGGGCGAAGAACTGGCGGTAGGCCAGCGCGTGACCGTCGATCAGGACGAGGGTCGGGCGTGCCATCGGCGTCTTTCCTCTCACTGGGAGTCGGAACAGATGTGCGGTCATTATACCACTATGGGGCGGATGAAGGTATCGATTGCCGGCGCCGGAGCAGGCGCAAAAAGCGCCCCGGTGAGCGTTCACTGGGGCGTTGTCACGCTGCGATTGTACGGCCGACTACCCGGTCTGGGCCTGGCGCTGGTACGTGATGAAGCGTCCGATCTCGCGCTCGCTCAGGTCGCGCGGCGGGGTGACGACGTAATAGCCATTGGCCCACAGCCGCCCGGCGCCATCGATCAGTTCGGGGAAATGCTCGGCGGTGCGCCGCGCCGTCTCGTTGAACAGCGTGTGGATGACGGTATCCGGCAAGTGCTTCTGCGGCACCTTGAGCGCGATCTCGATGTAGTCGTCCTCGATTGCCAGCGCGTCGATGTCCCAGGCGCGCTCCTGCGCGATGCCCGCGATCCAGCCGCTGAGCGCCTCGGCGTAGGTCCCGCCCATCTCGAGGCGCGGATCCCAGGGCAGCCACAGCACGGTATACCCGGCGTAGGGCGTGTCCGGGTGAGGCCGGCTGGCGACGGGAACCGGCTGCTCAGTCACCGCCGCATGCAGACCTTCCGGCGCGCGCAGGTCGGTTGGCCGGGCAGGGCGCGTCGTCGCAGCAGGCGGCTCAGGCGCTTCGGCCGGCTCTGGCACGAGCGCCAGCGACTCGCTCAGGCGGCGGGCCTGGCGGCGGATGGTTCGCACCGGCGTATTGGCGTTGAAGACCATGCTCAGCGCCATGCCGTTCGCTACGCTCATGCTGAACAGCAGGAACTCGCCGATGCCGGGCAGCGCCACGAAGCGGCTCAGCGAGTCGTAATCGGGCGGGCTGGTAGACCACGCCGTCTCGATCGCGCGCTCCAGTCGCTCCAGGGCCGGGCGCGGCAGGTCGCCCGCTTCTGCGATCAGATCGCCCTGATAGGTCAGCACGGTCGCCTGCGCGGAGCTTTCGAGCGAGAACTGCGTTAGCTGAAGCGCGATCTGCGCCAGTCGCGCAGCCTCGCCATCTTCCATGACTGGCGCAGGTTCCGGCTCTGGCTCCGGTTCGACGCTGAGCAGGTGCGCGGCGGTCTCAGCCGGCACCTCGCCCTGGTAATTCTCGTAAGCGGGCGGCTGGGCTGCCTCGCGCCAGGAATCGGCGTAAGCTGGCTCCTCTTCGCGCGCGGAATCCGGCGCGGTCTGCCATTCCGGGGCGGCCGGGGGGGCTGGGCGATCATCTGCCGCGTCATCCCAGTCATAGACCGTCTGTCGCACGCCCTCGTAAAACGCCTCCGTGATCTCAGTCGCCAGCGTATCTTCGTCTTCGATGGGCGGAGCCGAGGTCGGCGTGTCCGCCTCGGCGCGCTGCGCTGCCTCGATCAGGTCTTCGTCCAGGTCAAGCTCAAGCGCCATCCGATCCGGCTCGTCACCCTCGGCCTGCTCGGCTTCGTCGGCGTAGTCGAGCAGATGCCCAAAATCCGCCGGGAGAGCCTCACCGCCAGGCGTCTCGTCTGCGAAGGCGTCCCACCCGGCGTCGAAATGGTCATCTGGCGCCAGGTCGGCGGCAGGCTCAACCGGCTCTGACAGGCCAGGGTCAAGCGCGCCAGGCTTCAGCTCGTCTTCGACACGCTCGATCCAGTTCTCGGACTGGGACTGGCGGACGGGCGGGGCGCTGAAAATCTCTTCAATATCGGACGGCTCCCACTCGTTATCGGCAGGGAATACCTGTCGAAGCTGCTCAGTCTCCTCCGGCGAGGCGTTTTGCTCCCATGAGGGCAGCGGGCGCAGGCGCGGGCGCTGGTCGCGCGGTGGGGGGAGCTGCTGCTCGATCTGGCTGAGCAACTCGTTGAGCGAGAAGCCCGCCTTTTGTTCTTCGTCGGACACGGCGCTGAGCGCGGCGGTCGCGGGGTAGTGCGATGAATCATCCTCGCTTAGCGACGGCTCTGAGGGGCCAGGCGCGGACGGCTCTGGCATCTCCAGCCGCTTCAGCCAATCGGGCATGTCATCGCCGCCCTCGAAGCTGTCCAGCCCGATCCGGCCGGCTTCGCCGGACGCGATCCCCATGCCCGGCTCGCGATCGGTCTCAAAATACGTCGGCTCCACGAAGTCATCATCTTCGACTTGCTGCCCGGCCAGCGCGGCCAGCACGCTCTCAAATGAGGGGTCGAACAGCCCGCCGATCACATCTCCGATCGTGGCGTCGCCCAGCGCTGCGTCCATCGCCGGGTCTGGCTCCGGGGCTGGCTGCTCACGCCGGATCGAGTCCAGCACGTAGTCCAGCGGGTTGGCTGGCGCGCTGCCTTCAGCGGGGCGCAGGTTGCCTTCGGACGGCGCATCTCCGGCTCCGATCGAGGCCAGCAGGTCTTCCAGCGTGCCGCGCCGGGCGGGCGCGCTCGACGTGCGCAGCGAGTTGACCAGATCGTGAAATGCCTGATCGTCCGGCGAAGGGGCGCCAGCGCGCGGCGGCGCCTGCGCCAGCGCGTCGAGCACCTCGCCGAAGGTCGTCGGGTCATGCACCGGCTCGTCGGTCGCCAGGAACTGCCGCACACCGTTCAGGTCCTGAGTTGGGACGGTCGGCGTATCGTCTTCGCGCGGCGCGATTTCCTCAAGGAAGGGCGGCGTAGCATCGCCTTCCACCCACCCGTGCTTCTCGATCAGGTCGCCGAGCGCGTCAGTTTTGCGCAGCTTTCCGGTGCGGTCGATATCCTGCCACTCGCGCAGCGCATCGGTATCCGCCGGGTCAGGCTCATCACCGAAATAGTTGGTTTGCGCGAGGCGGCGCAGGTCGGCGTCGGTGGGGACGACACTGTCCGCCTCGGACGGCGGTGCGGGATCGGGCGGCAGTTCGATGAACGGCGCGGCAGGCGGCTCCTCTGACCGGGGCGGCTGCTTCGTGTCGGGCGGCGGGGTCTGCCCCGGTGCGCGCCGTGCGATCAGCCGGTGAAGCTGGACGATCAGATCGCGCGCGGTGTACGGCTTGGCGATGATAGCGTGCGCGCCGAGGTACGCAGCGCGGCCGGCCTGCTCGTCATGCGTGTAGCTCAGCAGGATGCGGAGATCAGGCTGAACCTGGCGCACCTGCGCGATCAGCTCCATGATGTCCATGTCGGCCACGTTAAAATCGATCACGGCGATCTCGTGCGCGGCCTGTTGCAGCGCGTCCTGAGCAGCCAGACCATTGGCCGAGACGCTGACCTCAAACTCGCCGGTCCCTTCGAGAGCCTGCTTGATGCTGACCATGAAGGGGATGTTGGGATCGATGATCAAGACCCGTGTTGACATGGCTGTGGCCTGTCCGCGTACCGCGAAAAACCTGTCTGCACCTGCATTGTACTGCGAGCGGGCCTGCGGAGCAAAGCAGGTGAGGCGCGCCGGGACGGCCCCGCCGCGCGATGGCGGATGGCTTTCGTGTTGACCCGAACTCTACTGCACGACAGGCAGGTCGCTGCACGGCCCTTCGAGCTTGAGCCACTGCGCGTTGTTGATGACCCAGACCTGCTGCGAATCAGGGCGCTGAACCTGGTACCAACTGTTCTCCAGGTTTCGGCCAGTGACCATTACCGTCTCGCCGACCTCGAACTGGCCGAGTTTTCGGGCGCCGGTGCCAGGACCGTCGCGGTAGTTCAGCTCGGTGACCATCACGCGCCCGGAGCAGGCGGTCGCGCCGGGCGCCGAGACAGTGCCCGCGGCGACCAGCGAGAGCGCGGCCGGGGCGCTGGTGCTGCTCCGGTTGGTGGCGATCACTTCCAGGCTGTAGCTGCCCGCGCGCGCCGGCGTCCAGGACAGGATCGCTTTGGTAGGGCCGGTTTGGCCTTCGGGCATGCTGATGATGCTGCGCACCTGGCCGCCCTCGTTGAGCAGGAAGCCGGTCGCGGTGCGGTCGGTTTCGACCTCGATATCGACCGGCTGGCCGATCGGCACGGTCGCGCCGTCGGCTGGGGCGATGATCCGCACAGTCGGCGCGGCCTCGCTCGCGCCCGTATTCCCCTGACCGCTTTGTGGTGCGCCGGGCTGCGACGGCGGCGCGTCTTCACTCGCCAGATCGAGCGAACACGCCAGCGCGGCCAGGATCAGCGCGGCGGCGGCGATCAGCAGGCGGACAGGCGGACGCGGGAAATCAGGCATATGGCGCAATCCTGTTAAGCAAGCTTCGGCATCCGTGACGCCAGCTTCTTTCCTTCTCGCTCTTTTCTAACTCTCTTTACCGCTCTTTATCAATGTGGATCAATGTAGCAGATTCGGCCTGGTCCGGCGACCGGACGTACTACGCAGCAGGGGCAGCCGTCGCCAACTGCCCCTGCCAAAAACGCTCACTGGATGCGCTGCGCCGTTTAGCGCACGCCCCACAGGCGGATCGTGTTATCGCTGCCGCCCGACGCCAGGAGCGTGCCATCCGGGCTGATCGCGATGCTTGTTACGGC
>JADLHR010000367.1 GCA_020848665.1 Anaerolineae bacterium | reverse complement strand
TGCGCGCCGCCCGCGCCATCGATAGCGTAGGCGTAAATCGGCGTTCCCCGGTGCGGTATGATGAAGCTGCGCTGCACCTCGTCGCGCACCTCGTCCGCCATGCCCGCCCACGTGCCGTCCGGCTCGATCTGCGCCATGCGGCGCAGCACGCGCCACAGCAGAATCTGGCTTGACAGATGATAGGGCAATACCATCGGGTCATCAGCGGGCGTTTCGTCGGTTGGGAACAGCCATCGCTCACCTGCTCGCCGCGCCAGCACCGCGTTGAACACGTCGCCGAGCCGCCCGCGCAGTCGCTCCCAGGTCCGCCAGTCGCCGGTTTCGCGCGCGTATTCGGTCAGCTCCAGCAGCGGGAACAACTGCTGGTCAAGCTGATAGGCGCTGTCCTTAACTCGCCCGTTCGCCAGATAGCAGCGCCCCCAGGCGCCCTGTGGCTGCTCCGCTACCTCAAACATCCACAGCAGGTGGCGGCGCACGAGGTCGTCGCCTTCGGCGCGCCAGCCGAGCAGCGCCCGCGCCACGTAATAGGCGTCGCGGTTCCACGACAGCGGCAGCAGCATGTGATCGGTCAGGATGCAGGCTGTCTCGCCGACCGGCACGCCCATCATCCAGCCGTAGAGCAGCCCGCGCCAGGCCACGTCGTCGAGCGCGCCATCTCCGCGCCGCGCCTGCCACTGGGCGCGCGCCTGTTCGAGCAAGCGCGTGCTGTCCTGCGCAGCGAGGTGCAGCGCCGCTTCACGCGCTGACGCCGCGTCCGGCCCGAACCCCCAGGCGAGCGTCGTCACGTCGGGCAGCCCGGCGATGTCGAGCGTCAGCGGCTCGTCTGCTGCGTCTTCCCACGTCTCGTCCGGCGCGAACCCGGCGATCGCCGCCGCCCAGCCGAGCGCCGGATTTTCGATGGTCAGTACGCCGTTGGCAAGCGCGGCCCGCGTCTGCACAGCGGGCATGGGCACTGGACCGCCTTCGGTGAGCTGCGTGTACGCGCAGCGTTGCAGCGACAGCCGCCCGCGCCAGCGCGGCGTCAGACCCGGATGCTCCCAGATTTGCAGCGCGCCGCCATCCTGCGCCCAGGTCGTGACTTCGACTACATCCCCGCTGCCAAGCGTCAGGCGCACGTGCGGCAGCGCGCCGTCGAGCAGCACCGCCTGCCGTTGGAGCACGGGCTGCCCGAAGTGCGGCCCGAAGCCGCGCAGCGCAGTTAGCCCGGCGCGGTAGGCGCGCACCGCCGCCGGGTCGTAGCGCCGCGCTTCGTCAAACGGGTCGGCGGTCGTCAGCGTGACAAAACCGTGCTGCGGGTGATAGGTGTTCAACGCGATCACCCGCCCGTTCGTGTCCAGGCTGCCGATCGTGCCGTCCGCGCCAAAGTCCAGCGGCTTGACGCCGTCCGCCGGGTTGAGCAAACGGTCGTCGTCGTGGGTCATGAGGCAGACACGAGGCTTTCCAGGTCGGGGATGATAGTGCGCCCCGTCTCTCGATCAATCCAACGAATTTTGTCCCCTGGCAGCCGAATCCACACGTCCTGGTTAGCTGCGACCGCGAAATCGGGATGGGTAGACGCCTTGATCACGTCCGAGCCAATCTGGATCGTCAGCAGGTTCTGCGAGCCGAGCGGCTCCACCACCAGCACCTTGACGCGCAGCGCGTCAGCGGCGGGCGCGTCAAGCGTCTCCATGTTTTCGGCGCGGATGCCGACGAGGATCGGCTTGCCGTCACGCCGCGCCAGTTCCTCGTACATCTCCGGGATCGGCGCCAGCATGAAGTCGCCGATGGCGACGCATGGAACGCCGTTCTCGCGCCGCACCTGCCCTTCAAGGAAGTTCATCGGCGGCGTGCCGATGAACCCCGCCACAAAACGATCGGCGGGCACGTCGTAGACCCGCGTCGGGCTGTCGAACTGCAAAATCTCACCGCTGCGCATTACCGCGATCCGGTCGCCCATGCTCAGCGCCTCGATCTGATCGTGTGTGACGTAGATCGTGGTCGCCCGGATTTCGTTCAGCAGGCGCTTGAGTTCGGCGCGCATCCGCAGGCGCAGCAGGGCGTCGAGGTTGCTCAGCGGCTCGTCCATCAGCAGCACGCCGGAATGGACCGCGATCGCGCGGGCGACGGCGACGCGCTGGCGCTGCCCGCCGCTGAGCTGCGACGGAAAACGCTCCAGAAACTCCTCGATGTGCAGCAATTCGGCGCTCTCGCGCACCCGGCGCGCGATCTCCTCTTTGGGCGTGCGTTTCATCCTCAGCCCGAACGCGATGTTGTCGAACACATTCATGTGCGGAAAGATAGCGTAGCCCTGAAAGACCATCGAGATGTCGCGGGCTTTGGGCGGCAGATAGGTCACGTCGCGGTCACCGATCATGATCCGGCCGGAGTCTACCATGCCCAGCCCGGCGACGGCGCGCAGCAGGGTCGTCTTGCCGCAGCCGCTCGGCCCCAGCAGCACGACGAATTCCTGATCGTGTACGGTCAGGCTCACCTGATTGACGGCGACGACCTTGCCGAAAGTTTTGACCGCGTTCTCTATCCGAATTTCGGCCATGCGTCTGCTCCTCTTACTTGGTGATCTGGCCCCACATGTTGAACAGGTAGCGCCGCATGAAGAAGATGAAGATCAGCGACGGGACGAGCATAAAGAAGCCGCCCGCGAACTTAAACGGATCGCCGGATTTATCAAGGTTGTAGAGGATCAGCGCGGGCAGGGTGCGGTTTTCGAGCGTCAGCACTACAGCGGCGAAGACCTCGTTCCACGACATGACGAAGGTGAAGATCGCCGAGGCTGCGATGCCGGGCAGCGCCAGCGGCATCACCACGCGCAGAAACGCCTCGAAAGCGTTGCAGCCGAAGACCTTGGCGGCTTCTTCCAGCTCACGCGGGACGCTGGCGAACACGCTCGACACCACCAGGATCGTCGTCGGCAGCGTCAGCGCGGTGTGCATCAGCGCCACGCTGTACACGCGGTCGAAGATACCCCAGTTGCGGAAGGTGACGGCCAGCGGCACCGCCAGGATCACGATCGGAAAGGCGCGCACGGCCAGAATGCCGAGCCGGTAGGCGTCGCGCCCCCGGAAGAAATAGCGTGCGACGGCGTAGCCCGCCGGGGCCGCGATCGCGGTTGACAGCGTAAGCGTCAGCAGGGCAACCACAATGCTGTTGCGCGTCGCCGGCAGCACACCGCGCGCGTTGAGAAAGAATTCCATCGTGTCGGTCGAGAACGGGATCGGCGCGGCCTGCTTGGGATAAGCGCGCACGTCGGCGGGCGTGCTGAAAGCCAGCGTGCCCACCAGCCAGATCGGCAGCATAATCCAGACAGCGATGGTGATGGCGAGCACATAGGTCCCGGCGCGGCGCAGCTGCCGCGCGCGGATGGCGCGCTGCTGCTCGACCGGCAGATCGCGCACGCGCACGCGGCGAACCACGGGCGCGGCCTGGGTGGTCGTCGTGCTGCTCATCCGACGGCCTCCTTTTCTTCCTGGGTGCGGACGGCGCGCAGATAGAAGATGGCGATTCCCAGCGACAGCAGCATGATAAAGCCAGAATAGGCCGCCGCGACGTTCTTGTTGTTGTAGGAGCTGATGTCGTACCAGCGATACGTCTCGTTGGCAAGCGTCGTCACGACGTCGCCGCCAGAAATCGCGACGACCACCGCGAAGACCTGAAACGCCAGGATCGTGCGCAGGATCAGCGCAACCTGCAAGCTCGGCTTGAGCAGCGGCAGGATGATATGGCGCAGGCGCTGCCACAGGCTCGCGCCGAAGATCTCGCCCGCCTCAAGGTAGTCGCGCGGGATGGCCTGCAACCCGGAGACGACGATCACCATGACAAGCGAAGTCGCGCGCCAGATCTCGGCCAGCACAATCGCAATAATGATCCATTCTTTGTTCGCGCTGGAGATAAAGATGAAAGGCTTGTCGATAATCCCCAGCGATTGCAGCAGCGAGTTGAGATAGCCGCTTTGCGTAAAAATGGTATACCACACCAGGCCCGCCGCCAGGTCCGAGATGCCGAGCGGGATGGCGTACAGATACAGAAAGAACGAATTAAACCTGAGCTGCGATTGCAGCACCAGCGCCATGATGATCGCCAGCGTAAACTGCACCGGCAGGATCAGCACGATCAGCAGCAGGGTTGTTTTCAGCGCCTGCGAGAACTTGGCGTCGTTGAGCATGCGCTTGACATAGTCGAGCGTCCATTCCTTCGAGCCTTCGCCGCTCTGAACGCGGCCCGTCGCGGAGATTTTGGCGTCTTTCAGGAAGATCGGCGCGCGCTCGACCCAGCCCTCAACCGTCTGCCCATCAGCGGTCTCGCCGCTGACCTTCAGCCAGTTCTGCGGCTTTTGCAGCAGACCCCCGGCGGCGATCCGGCTGTCCACCTTGCCCCATGCCAGGATGGCGATCTCCGCTCCCTGTGGCAGCTCACCAACTGGCTCGGCGTCGGGCTGCGCCTCGGCGCGCAGCGTGGCAGAGCCGGCGCGCACCGTGCCTGTGGCCGAGCGGCTGGCGTCGGCGACGAAGACCTGCCCGCGCAGCGCCCACCCCTGGACAGTTTCACCCTCCGGGTTCAGGCCGCTGACCTCCAGCCAGAAGACCTTGTCGGTCAGCAGCCCGCCGGCTGCCTTCGTCTCGAACAACTGCACGTCGCGCACCTCGACCGTCGTTCCCCGCTCCAACTCGCCGGTGATGGCCGCCTCCTCGGACGCTGGCTCGGCGCGCAGCGGCAGAATCTGGCTGTCGCGCCGGAAGGCGAGCTGCAGCGACTGGACCATCGGCCAGCCAAAGAACAGCAGCAGGTAGGCAAACGAGGGCAGGAGGAGCAGATAGGGCGCCCAGCTCATATTCCTGAATTTCATGGCGGTCCCTCCTGTGACCTGCGGCGGAAGGGGGAAACCAGCCCATCAGGCTGATTTCCCCCTGAGGCTAGGTTTAGGTCGGCGGCTCAGCCGCGGCCCGTTAGTCCGTGACGAGCTGGCAGGCGCCCTCGCTCGCCGGATCGGGCGGCCAGCACGGCGCGCCGGTGTCGTTTAGCAGCGCCTGGATGTTGGCCGCTTCGGCGTCCAGAACGGTCTGGATATCTTCGCCATCGAGCAGCACACGGTTGGCAGCCGACTTGAAGATTTCGTTCAGCTCGCCGCCGCGCTCGCCCAGGCCAACCGGCAGCAGGGCGGGCAAAGCGTCCGCCGCCGAAGCCTGCGCCGCGACCGCCGCCTGCTCAATCGCTACGCCCTCGGGCAGGTCACTTGTGTCCACGCCCGCGACTACCGGGAAGAAGCCCAGATTTTGCAGGATTGCTCCCTGGGTTTCAGGCGTCAGCAGATACTGAACCAGCGCGACTGCGCCTTCAGGATTCGGAGCGTTCGCCGGGACGGCCAGGCCCACTACCACCGGCATAAAGCCGCGACCGGCCGGGCCAGCCGGAGCCGGGAAGCCTACGAACTGCTCCGGCTGCTCGTTGAAAGCTTCGATCAGGCGCGCGGTGTGGTCCAGCGCGATCCAGACTTCGCCAGAGAGCAGCGGTTCCTGCATGAACTCATAGGTGATCGACTGTGGATGGACCGAGGGCCACAGCTCGTCGCGGACGAAGGTCAGCATCTCGACCGCTTCGGGGCTGTTGAACCTGGTCACCATCCCGCCGGTGAAGGACGGCCACAGATAGCCTTCCAGCACGCGGTGCCACAGGCCCGCCACCGGGAAGCCGAGCTTGGCCTCGCCAGTCGCTTCCTTGATCGCGGCGGCCCACTCGGCGAGCTGGTCCCACGTCAGGGCGTTGAGATCGGCGCCTTCGGGCAGATACGGCAGCGCCTCGACGTTGGCGGCCATGATGTAGGTCGCTTGCAGCCAGGGCACATAGTACTGGTAATCGGTCGTGCCCATCTTGCCCAGCTCGACGAAGGCGTCGGCCAGGTCCACTTCGGTCTCGATCTGATCCAGCAGCGGGCTGAGGTCAAACAGCACGTCGGCGTTGACCAGCGTCGGGAACATACCATGCAGCCCGCCGATCACGTCAATCGTACCGGCTTCCTGGCCTGCTTCGCCGGTCAGTGTGTCGAACACCGGCTGCTCGTCGGCGGGGATGTATTCCACATCCAGCCCGGAGTCGGCGAGGATTGTGCGGAACTTCTCGGCTTCCTCGACAATGTTGAACTGCGTCGACATGAAAGTGACCTTGTTATCATCCTGGGCAGAAACTCCCATCGCCCCGGTCAGCAAGGTCAGGACGGTCAGCAAAATCAGTGCGCGGAATTTCTTATTCATGCGTTTTTTCTCCTGTCGCATCATGACGCCGGTCAGCGATCAATCGCACGGTGCTCTGGTGCAGGGGTTAGCATTCGATGGCCTCTCCTCCTTTTTTTTTCATCCGGCGCGCGGTTTCCCGCTGGAAGCGCGAATCACTAGCTCCGGGTCCAACAATACATGCAGATCGTGAACCGCCTCGCCTCGAATAAGACCGATCAGGGTTTGGGCGAGGCTCTGACCAATCTCAAAAATAGGCTGACGAATGGTCGTCAGGGGCGGCGAGGCGTTGGCCGCTGCCGGGATGTCATCGAAACCCGCGACCGCCACATCATCCCCGACGCGCAGCCCGCGCGCTGTGATCGCAGCCATCGCGCCCAGCGCCATCTGATCGTTGCAAGCCAGGATCGCGGTGGGCGGGTCCGGCTGGCCGAGTAATTGCGTGACGGCGGCGGCCCCACTGTCCGCGCTCAGATCGCCGGTGACGACCAGACGTGGATCGCGTGGCAGCCCCAGGTCGTCGAGCGCGGCCCAGTACCCCGCCAGGCGCAGCGGCGCGAAGGCCAGATCGTCCGGCGCGGCGATCAACGCGATCCGCCGGTGGCCGTAGGCTGCGAAGTGGTGGACCATCTGGCGGATGCCCGTTTTGCCATCCACGTCGATATAGGGGTAGTCGTCCTCGTCCGCGTGCCCGAAGACGACGTAGGGCCGGGCGCTGCCTTTGAGATAGTCGAGCCGGGCATCGCGCTGGCGGACGCGCGCCAGGACCATGCCATCGACCCGGCTGCCATCGACCATCCGGCGATAGGCGCTGATCTCCTCCTCGCCGCGCATCTGGGCGGACAGCAGCAGATCGTAGCCGAAGCGGGCGGCCTGCTGCCCGACGCCGGAGAGCAGCGTCATGAAGAACTGGTCGGAATAGTAGGCGGTGAGCGGGATCACCATTCCGAGCGTGTTGGTGTGCTTGCTGCGCAGATGGCGAGCGGTGAGGTTCGGCTGGTAGCCGAGGCGGTCGGCGATGTCGATAATCAGTTGGCGCGTGCGCTCGTTGACATCCGCGTAGCCCGCCAGCGCGCGCGACACGGTGGTAATCGAAAATCCAGACTCGTCCGAAATCGTTTTTAAGGTTGCTTTTTTCATGGGCCGCCACGATCCAAATCGTTTTGAACCTGCTTTCAGCATAATCCAAATCGTTTTGGATGTCAACGGGACCGTGTGAAGATCGCCTACACGAATCCGTGACGAAGGCTTGATTGCGAGGCCGGCAGGCGGAACGCAAAGCAGCCAGGAAGTGATCGCCCTGGCCGCTCATCGCTGTTCTTTTGCTGTTCTTTTGCTGTTCTTTGCTGTTCCGGGCCGTTCTCGGCGGTTCTTATCTGCCCTTGAGCCAGCGCACCTGGTACGGAGCGAGCGTCACAGCAGCGCCCGGTGCGAAGCTCTCGCCGCTGATCAGGTCGCGCCAGCCGGTGATCTCTGTCCCATCGATCGCGCTCAGGCCGATCCGCGCCGTCGCGTCGCGGACGTTGTGCAGCGCGGCGACCACGCTCTGCCCGTCCGGTGAGGTGCGCAGCAGCGCGAAGATCGCCGGATCGAGCGCCAGGACCTGCTGCCCGCCGCCAGGGTGGAAGGCTGGCTCGGCGGTCCGGGCGGCGATCAGGCGCCGGTAGCCCTCGAAGACGCGCGCTCGCAGCGAAAGCGGGTCGGACAGGGTACGCTCGACTTCGGCGGCGTCGAGGGGCTGGCGGTTGATGGTCCGCAGCCGCCCGGTCTGCGCGACGCCCGCGTTCCAGTTGCGCGAGCCGAGCAGGCTGTGGATGTAAACACCCGGCACCCCCGCCAGCGCCAGCGCGACCGCCTGCGACGCCAGGAAGCGGCTGACCTGCTTTTCCAGCGGCTCGGCGCTGGCCGGGTCGGAAAGCGCATCGAAGTAGTTGATGTTTAATTCGTAGGGGCTTTGTGAGCCGTCGCTGTTGGTCTTGTACGACACCGCGCCGCCGTGCCGCTGCGTGCGCGCCACCAGCCGCTCGATCTCGGCGCGCGGCAGGATACCTTCCAGCGGGCGCACGCCGATACCGTCATGCGAGGCAGTGAAGTTGAAAAAGGTCGTCGCCTCGGAAGGTCGTTCCAGCCCCGCCGCCCAACGGCTGAGATGCGTCGCGTCGCCGGTTGCGATGGCGTGCAGCGTCAGCGGCGGCAGCGGGAACTGGTAAACAAGCTGCGCCTCGTCCCAGCCGTTGCCAAAATACGAGACATTTTCCTCGTGCGGGACGTTTGTCTCGGTGATGATCGCGACCTGCGGCGCGACGGCGTCGAACACGTCGCGCAGCAGCCGGACGACGGTATGTGCCTTCTCCAGGTGGATGCAGCCGGTCCCGATCTGCTTCCAGAGGTAGGCGATCGCGTCCAGCCGTAGAAAGGTCATCCCCTGGCGGACGTAGAACAACAGCACCTCGACCATGCGCAGCAGCACATCCGGGTTGGCGAAGTTGAGGTCGATCTGATCGTCGCTGAAGGTCGTCCAGACATGCTCGACGCCGC
>JADLHR010000366.1 GCA_020848665.1 Anaerolineae bacterium | reverse complement strand
TTTGGCACAGCGTTCTTCAACAGCGCCAAAATCGCGGTCGCGACCTCACTTGTCGTCACATCGCTGGCGTCGATGATGGCCTATGCCTTTGCCCGCTTCGAGTTCGTCGGTAAGACGATCCTGTTCTACAGCGTGCTGGCGATGATGATGGTCCCGACGATGATGCTGATTATCCCGCAGTTCGTCATGGTCCGCAGCTTTGGGTTGCTCAACAGCCACACCGGGCTGGTGATGGTCTACGCGGCGGGCGGCATGGCGTTCAACATGTTTCTGCTGCGCGGTTTCTTCGAGGGGCTACCCCGTGAGCTGGAAGAATCGGCTCTGATCGACGGCGCCAACCAGTTCGTGATCTTCACGCAGATCATGCTGCCGTTGGCGAAGCCCGCGCTGAGCACGGTTGCGGTCTTCTCATTTCTCGGCGCGTGGGACGAGTATATCTGGGCGTTGACCGTGCTGACCGACCCGGCCAAGCGCACGCTGCCGATTGCTATCCAGAACTTTCGCGGCGCGCATGCTACCGACTGGGGCCTGGTCTTCGCCGCCTCACTAACAGCGGTTGTCCCGACTGTGCTGCTGTTCATCTTCTTCCAACGCTATTTCGTCCAGGGGATCAGCACGGGAGCGCTCAAAGGATGACGTTTCGGTTTCCCCCCGGCTTGTTGGTGTTCGCGTGCGCGCTCGCGCTCTTTTTCGGAGGTTCGTTTCCCATGCCTGTTTACGCCCAGCCCGCCGATCCGGCGCTGACCATCCAGCCGGACAAAGCCTTCTTTCGCCCTGGCGAGCCGGTAACCTTCACCGTGACCGCCAGCCAGGGCGAGCGCGTTGAAGCGATCGTGACCCATCTGCTCGACGAGATTGTTCGGCTCGACGCACCGCTCGAAAACGGGCGTGCTACGCTGAGCTGGCAGCCGCCCGCCGAGGCCCCACGCGGCTATGGGGTGACGCTGCATGTGCTGGATGCCAGCGGAGCCGAGATCGTCGCCGCCAGCACCGCCTTCGACGTGCTCGGAAACTGGCTGCAAGCGCCGCGTTACGGCTTCCTGAGCGAGTTCTCGCCGGGACGGGGCGACATTGATGCAACAGTCGCCTGGGCGGCGCGCTATCATCTCACCGGCCTACAATTCTACGATTGGCAATACCGGCACGAGCAGCTTCTGCCACCCACCGACCCGTACACTGACCTGCTGGGGCGGCGCCTGTCGCTCGACACGGTGACCCGCCTGATCGGCGCGGCCCACGCGCGCAACATCGCCGCCATGCCCTACACCGCGATCTACGGCGCGTCCCCGGCCTTCCACCAGCAGCACCCGGACTGGGGGCTGTTCCAGGTGGATAACGTTGTGTTCGACTTCGCCGACGGCCTGCTGAAGATCATGGACCCCACGCCCGGCTCGCCCTGGGCCGATCACCTGCTGGACCAATTCGCGCAGGTGCTTGACCAGACCGCCTTCGACGGCATCCATCTTGACCAGTATGGTGCGCCGAAGACCGGTCGCAACCGGGCCGGTGAGCCGGTTGACCTGGCGGAGGTCTTCCCGGCGTTCATCAACCAGGCCGCCGCGCTGGTAAAAGAGAAGCGCGACGGCGGCGCGATGATTTTCAACGTAGTCGGCAACTGGCCCATCGAAACCGTTGCTCCGTCCGACGAAGACGCGGTCTATATCGAGGTTTGGCCGCCCTATCGCGACTTCATGGACCTACACCAGATTATCACCCAGGCGCAGATGCTGGGCGGCGGCAAGCCGGTCATTATCGCCGCGTACATCCACCCGAACAACGCACCCAACGTCCGGCTGGCGAACGCGGTCATCTTCGGCAGCGGCGCCTATCACCTCGAATTGGGCGAGCCGGGCGGGATGCTGGCTGACCCATACTTCCCGAAGTTCGGCCAGATGAAACCGGAGATGCAGGCCGCCATGCAGCGCCTCTACGACTTCGTGGTGCGCTACGAGGAAGTGCTGGGCGTCGGCACGCGGGACGCGACCGAAGCCCGCGCCGGGGCGCTGGCGATCGACGGCGTGAAGACCGACGGCACGCTCTCGAAAAACCGGGTGGCCGTCATCGTGCGCCAGGGCGACGGACGCGAGACGCTCAGCTTAGTCAACTTTATGGGGCTGGCGCACGGCAAATGGCTCGAAACGCTGTTCGCCGGGCCGCAGCTGCAGCGCGACCTGGCCGTGACGCTGCGCGTCGAGCGCCCGGTCGAGCGCGTGTGGCTGGCCTCGCCCGACGCGGCGGACATCGCGCCGCAGATGGTCGAATTTGAAGCCGGCGATGACGCGGACGGTGCGTTCATCCGCTTCACGGTGCCGAGCCTGGACTACTGGACGATGATCGTGCTGGACTACAAGAGCGAGATATGACGCAACCAACGCTTTCTGAAACGCTCGCGGCGCATAGTCGCCGAGTGATCCTGGAACACCAGCAGCCGGGCGGCGCGTACCTAGCCGGGCCACTGATGCCCGACTACCAGTTCTCGTGGTTCCGGGACGGCGCATTCATCGCCTACGCGCTGGTGCTTGACGGTGAAGCTGCGCCGATTGCCTATGGTGGCAGCGCGGCGGCCCAATGGGAAAGCGCCCAGAGCTTCCATGACTGGTGCGTGCGTGTCATCAACCAGCGCACTGAGAAGCTGGAGCTTGCTATCGCCCAGGTCGAAGTCGGGCTGCCAGTCAACCCGCAAGATGCGCTCAATGCGCGCTATGACGCTCAGGGTGAGGTCGGGCCGGATAGCTGGCCGGAGTTCCAGCTTGACGGGCCGGGCGCGTGGCTCTGGTCGCTGGCCGAGTTCGCGGACCGCTTCCGCCTGCGCCCGCTGCCGCTGGAGTGGGCGCAGGCCGTTCGTCTGACCGCGCGCTACCTGGCCGCGCTGTGGCGTCAGCCATGTTACGACTGCTGGGAAGAGTTCCCCGACCAGGTGCATACCAGCACGTTGGCCGCGATCTACGGCGGGCTGCGCGCCGCCGAGCGCCTGGTCCCGCCGCTGGATTTTTCCGCGACGACGGATGCAATCCGCGCTTTCGTGCTGGATCACGGGCTGACCCCCAGCGGCGAACTGGCGAAATGGGCCGGGGGCGATATGGTGGATGCAAACCTGATCGCCGCTGCAACGCCTTTCCGTCTGCTGGAACCGGACGACCCGATCATGGATCGCACCATCGAGCGCATCGAGCGCGAACTGCACGCGTCAGACAGCGGCGTACACCGCTACCTGAAGGATGTCTACTATGGGGGCGGCGCGTGGGTTCTGCTGGCGCTGTGGCTGGCGTGGTACTACGCCGAGCGCGGCCTGACCGATCGCGCGGCGGCGCTGATCGCCTGGGCCGAGCGCCAGGCCGACCACGCCGGGGATCTTCCGGAGCAGGTTACACCGCCGATGCTCGCTGCCGAACACTATCA
>JADLHR010000365.1 GCA_020848665.1 Anaerolineae bacterium | reverse complement strand
GGCGGCAGCGGCACGGTGCGCGTTAAGCTCAAGATGCTGGATGACGGCTCGGCCCAGCCGGTCGCGGAGATCGCGGGCAACGAGATCGCCGCCACGCCGATCCTGATCGCCGACCGCTACGACACGCACACCGCGCAGCTCACCGCGACCATCTCCGCGCCCAATTTTGAGATTGAGGCGCTGGCCTCCGCGACGCAGACGTTGGAGCGCGGCGGTGAGACACAGTGGTTGTGGACGCTCTCCGCCGACAGCAGCGGGCGGGGCGTCATCGCGGTTGGCATCACGCTGACCTGGGTCTCGAAGGCCAGCGGGCAGCCAGAAACGACTGTCACGCTGTGGGGCCAGGCGATTGAAGCCGAGATCAACTACGTCTTTGGCTCGATCACTGTCCCGCAGGCGAGCATCGCCGGGACCGCGCTGGCGGTGGTCGGGTTCGTCGCGCAGATTCCGCTGATCGATGCGGTGCTGGACGTGATCGGCAAGCTGTTTTTTGGCGGCAGGCGGCGCAGCAGCGCGCGGCAGCGCCGCTAGCAGCGTGTTATGAACTTGCGTCCGAGAGAAACCCCCCATCCCCCGGCCCCTTGCCCCCAAAATGAGGGAAGGGGAGACCGCTCTGTTTTTTCCTTCCCTCGTTCTGGGGAAGGAAAGCCGACCGCAGGTCGGAAGGATGGGGGGATGGCCTGGAAACCAGACCACGAAGTGCATAACAGCTACTAGCGCCAGACTGTATCTGTCTCATACCTACTCTACGGCGAGGAACATATGCCCTCTGATGATCTGACTCCAACCACGCCATCCGAGCTGAGCCGCGATATTAAGCTGCTCGGTGGGCTGCTGGGCGTGATCATCCGCGAGCAGCACGGCGACGCGGCGTTCGAGGCCGTCGAGCAGGTCCGTGCGGCGGCCAAAGCGCGCCGGGTGGGCGTGCCAGGCGCCGCCGACGCCATGCAGCGCCTGATCGACGCGCAGGACCTCTCGACGTACCGCGTTCTGATCAAGGCGTTCACCAACTATTTCCAGTTGACCAATATCGCCGAGGACCAGCAGCGCATCCGCGTCCTGCGCGAGCGCGAGACGGCGGGCGCGCTGGACGAGTCGATCGGCGGCGCGGTGCGCGAGCTTCAGGCGGCGGGCGTCTCGGCGGGCGAGATGCGCGCTATCCTGGGTCGCATCTCGATCCGGCTGGTGATGACCGCGCACCCGTCCGAAGCGAAGCGTCAGGAGGTGCTGGTCAAGCTGCGCTATATCGCCGAGACGCTGGCGCTGCGCACGCACATCCGGCTGACGCCGCGCGAGGACCAGACTCTGTGCGCCACGCTGGCCGAGACGATTGAAGAATTGTGGCAGACGCGCCCGACGCGCACCGTCCGCGCCACGCTGGAAGATGAGGTCCAGTCGGGCATCTACTTCATCACTGCCGTGATTATGGACGCCGCCGTAGACCTGCACGACGACCTGCGCCGGGCGTTGCAGGACGCCTATCCTGCCGAAGACTGGGACGAGCTGCCGCTCATTCTGCATTACGCTTCGTGGATCGGCGGCGACCGCGACGGCAACCCGAACGTTACGCCGGAAGTCACGCTGAGGACGCTAAGCACGCTGCGCGAGGCCGCGCGCGCCGTCTATCTGCGCGAACTGGACACCCTGGCCGAGCACCTGACGCAGTCGGTGGACGAGGCGCCGGTTGATCCGGCCCTGGCCTCGGCGGTAGGGGATGGCGCGCCCGGCGTGAACGAGGTCTATCGCGCCCGGCTGCACGCCATTGCGGACCGGCTGGCCGCCGACGGGTACCGCTCCGGCGACGATCTGCTGGCTGACCTGCGCCCGCTGGCCGACAGCCTGCGCGCCAACCACGGCCAGCGCGCCGCAAACGGCGCGCTGCGACGGCTGATCGAGAAGGTGCGTCTGTTCGGGCTGCACCTCGTCCCGCTCGACGTGCGCGAAGATGCGCGCCTGCACCGCGCCGCGCTGGACGAGATTTTTCGCGCCTATAAGCTCTGCGAGAGCTATCAGGACGCGCCGGAGGAGGAGCGCCAAGCGCTGCTGGCGCGCGAGATCGCCAGCCCGCGCCCGCTGCTCCCGCTGGAGCCGGAGTATTCGGACACGACGAACATGGTCATCGCCACGTGGCGCATGATCGCGGAGGCGCACCGCCGCTATGGGCCGCGCGTGATCGGGACCGCGATCGCCAGCTTCAGCACCGATCCGAGCGACGTGCTGGCGCTGCTGTTGTTCGCCCGCGAAGTTCGCGTGGACGACGCGCTCGACCTCGTCCCATTGTTCGAGACGATTGAGGACTTACAGAACGCGCCGCGTGTGATGAAGGCGCTCTACGCGCATCCGGCCTATCAGGCGCACCTCGCGGCGCGCGGACAGGTCCAGCGCGTGATGCTCGGCTATTCGGACAGCAGCAAGGACGGCGGGTATCTGGCATCCAACTGGGGCCTGTACGTTGCGCAGCGCCAGCTCGCGCGCGTCAGCCAGGAACACGGTGTGCTGCTGGAGCTGTTTCACGGGCGCGGCGGCAGCATTGGGCGCGGCGGCGGCCCGACCAACCGCGCTATCCGTGCCCAATCGCCGCTGGCGATGCAGGGGCGGATCAGCATCACCGAGCAGGGCGAGGTGATCGCCTACCGCTACAGCAACGCGGCTATCGCGCGGCGGCACCTGCACCAGATCGTGCACGCCGTCCTCAGTGAGCTGGGCCGGTCGAGCTACACCGAATCGCAGCCCGACTGGCGCGCCGCAATGGAGCAGTTGGCCGAGGCGGGCGAGGAAGCGTATCGCGCTTTTGTCTACGAGCAGCCCGGCTTTTTCGACTATTGGCACCAGGCGACGCCGATTGACGAGCTGGCGATGATGCCGATCGGCTCGCGCCCGGCCAAGCGCGGG
>JADLHR010000364.1 GCA_020848665.1 Anaerolineae bacterium | reverse complement strand
GGCCGGTGTGTGAACCGGCCCGTGCTGACTCGCGTTACGCCTCGTAGCGACCTTCCGCCTCGACCAGCGGGTACAGCGCCTCAAGTTTCTCCGGCGCGACGCGCGGCGACACCGAGCAGGCGGTGCTGAGGATATAACCGCCGCCGGGCATCCCGTCGCGCAGGCGCTCGCGGGCGTGTGCGCGCACCTCGTCGAGCGTGTCTGCTTGCAGCAGCGCGACCGAGTTCATGTTGCCCTTGATGAACATCCGATCCCCGATGCGCCGCTTGGCGTCGGCCAGCTCGGTGTTGCCGATCGGCGGCGGGTCGAGCGTGTCCACCCCATCAGTGCCGGTTTCCATCAGCAGCTCCAGCCGGTCGTGGAGATGCCCGCAGGTATGGGTATAGACCGGCACGTCCGGCGCGCCAGCGTGGATCGCCGCGATCACGCGCTGCTCGTAGGGCAGCACAAAGCGCCGGTACATCCGCGACGAGATGAAACCGCCGCCCGCGTAGGCCGACGACAGCAGCACCGCGTCCACGCCGTGGCGGGCCTGCGCCAGCCCCCAGGCGATGCTCGCCTCGGCCAGCCGGTCGAGGATCACCTCGGCCTTTTCCGGGTCGAGCGCCAGGTGGGTCAGCGCATCCTCATAGCTGAACAGTTCCATCAGGTGGGTGAACGGCGAAAACACCTCGCCATGCACCGACACACTATCGCCCACCTGCGCCCGGACCAGATCAATCGTGCGGAAGAAATAGTCGGGCGGCTCGGTCAGCAGGCCGGGCGCCTTGCCGGGCAGCGTGGGCGTGTGGTAGACGCCCCAGGTATAGAGCGTCCAGCCGTCCAGCCGGTCGAAGTCACGATCCGGGTCGAACTCGTCAAACGTCGGGCGCGCGCCCGACGGATCCGCCGGATAGTGTTGGGCGTTGTCGTCCCAGGGAATGAGCGAGCGGTCGCCGTTGGTCCAGCGCACGATCTCGCCCTCGGCGGAGTCCTCGATCGCGGCCACACCTTCGCGCCAGTTGGGGTCGCGCCCTGGGATGTTGATCAGGATGCCGTCGAAGCGGTAGCGCCGCTGAAGCGTGACTAGCGCCTCAGCGAAGCCCTCGCTGGTGAACCAGATTTCGTGCGGGCGAAGATCGGTGTTTAGAAAATAGTGCCCCAGCGCGAGCTGGCACATCAGCGGCACGCGGTCCGGAATCTCGTGGCGCATAGCCGCTGCGATGCGTTCTTTGCCGTTCATAGCAGGCTCTTTCTCGGCAGGCTGGTTATTGACGCAATTCCGGCACTGAGTATACTCATTTGTGTGCTATTATGTCAGTCGGCACAGGAAATATCTACTTAATTCCGGGTCCGTGCGACCTAATCTCAGTGGAGGAACCAGTGAAGAAGTTACTTGTTCTGCTCGTGTTGGCGGCGCTTGTTATTGCGATGGCGCCATCGGCGCTCTTGGCCCAGGAGCAGGTGAACCTGGTCATGGGATCGTGGCGCGTTGACGACGTGGCGCAGATCGAAGCCCTGATCGATGCGTTTGAGGAGCAGCACCCGAACATCACGATCACCTTCGATCCGACAAACCCGCCGGACTACAACGCCACCCTGCAAACCCAATTCGAAACCGGCACCGCGCCGGACCTGATGTACCTGCGCTCGTTCGCTACGGGCCGCGCGTTGTATGACGCGGGCTATCTGGCGGACATCAGCGACCTGCCCGGCCTGACTGATGCCTTCAGCGACCAGGCGCTGTCGGTATGGCGGACGGAAGACGGCGTGCAGTACGGCGTGCCATTCATCGCCGTGTCGCATGGCATCTATTACAACGTGGACCTGTTCAACGAACTGGGGATTGCGATTCCCCAGACGTGGGAAGAACTGCTAGCCGCTGCCCAGACGCTCAAGGACAATGGCTACGACGCCTTCTCGAACGCCAGCGGCGACCCCTGGACAATCGCCGAGATCGTCTTCATGAACCTGGCCCCGAACTTCATCGGCGGCTATGAGGGGCGCATGGCGTACCTCAATGGCGAGCGCTGCTTCAACGACGAGCATGCGGTTGCAGCTTTCCAGGCGGTGGCCGATCTCGCGCCGTACTTCCCCGAAGATCAGCAGGCGCTGACCTACTACGACAGCCAGCAAATCTTCCTGATGGGCGAGGCTGGCATGTGGATGGGCGGCTCGTGGGACATCCCCTTCTTCGAGTCGGAAGCGCCGGACTTTGAGTGGAGCGTCTTTGCGGTGCCTGCGCCGGAGGGTCAGGAAGAGGAATACGTGACCTTCCACCTCGACGCCGGAATGGGCATGAACGCCACGACCGAGCACCCCGAAGAAGCGCGCCTGTTTCTGGAGTGGATGACCACCGGCGAATTTGCCAACCTGTTCGCCAATCTGCTGCCGGGCTTCTTCCCGCTGAATCAGCAGGCGCCGGAGCTGGAGAATCCGCACGCGGCGGCCTTCATCGCTCTCAACGAGGGACGTGGCCTGGATGTGCGCTGGGCGTGGGAAGGGCTGCTGGCCGGTGCGCCGGATGGCTATACCCTGATGCAGGACAACGCGATCGCGGTCCTGAACGGCACGATGACGCCGCAGGAAGCTGCCGATGGTCTGCAAGAGGGTCTCGCGCAGTGGTTCGAGCCGGCGCAGACTTGCCCGGCGGGCGGCTAGCGCGGCCCGCGCTGTTCCGCGAGGCAGTCGGCATCTGGTAAGGTCGAAACCCATCGCCCGGCAGCCGTCGGGCGATGGTCTTTCTTCACGGCGCGCCGCTGCGCGCGCTATCAATAGAATTACGGACAGGGACTTAACCAGCCAGAAAGTAGATAGCCCGCGATGAGTGTCGTAGCCCGATCCTTACGCACGCTCGGCTTCACCGGGGACTGGCAGGCGCCCCGCCGCCGTGCGTGGGCCATGTTCCTGATCCCGGCGGTGGTCGTCTACACCATCTTCATGGCATACCCGCTGTTGAACTCCATGCGCCTCAGCCTTTATACCGGAACGGGGCTGCGCCCGACCGAGTTCGTCGGGTTGGAGAATTACCGGGAGTTGTTCACCAACCCGCTGTGGAAAGACCGTTTCTTCAACGCGCTCGGCAACACGTTCATCTTCTTCGGCGTCCACATGGCGGTGCAGAATACGCTGGGGCTGCTGTTCGCCACGCTGCTGGCGCAGACTAACCTGTTTGGGCGCAACGTCTACCGCAGCATTATTTTCGTTCCGGCGACGATGTCTGTGCTGCTGACGGCTTTCCTCTGGCGGCTGATCCTCAACCCGCGCTGGGGGATGCTCAAGGCGCTGCTCGAGTCGATTGACCACCCGGAATGGTTCAGTAGCTGGCTCGGCGACGAGAAGTGGGCGCTGATCGTTGTGTCGCTGGTGTCGTCGTGGCAGTGGGTCGGCTTGCCGACGATGATGTTCCTGGCCGGGCTGATCAATATTCCGGACGAGCTGACCGAGGCCGCGCGCGTGGACGGCGCTAACGCCTGGCAGATCTGGGCGCGCATCAAACTGCCGCTGCTGCGCCCGATTATCGGCATCGTTGCGGTGCTGACCTTCATCGGCAACTTCAACGCGTTCGACGTGGTCTACGCCATGATGGGCGCTACCGGGCCGCCCAATTACTCAACCGACTTGCTGGGGACCTTCTTCTACCGCACCGCGATCGCCGGCGAACATCCGGTCGCGCGTCCGGATATGGGCATCGGCGCGGCGGTGGCGACCGTAACATTCCTGATTCTGATGACCGGTGTCAGTCTGTGGCTGGTGTGGTCGCGGGGCAAGGGTGAGGATGGAGCGGTGCTATGATCGATCTGCTGGCATGGGTCGTGGGGAATGCCGGTGCGCTGGGCTGGCTGCTGTTGGGGATGACGGTCGGGGGCCTGCTGACGCCGCGCTTCGCGCGCGAGTCGACTGAACTTGATCTGGCGTCCTGGCTGGGCGCGGCGATCGGGCTGGCCGCCGCTGCGCTGGCGCTCGCGGCGGGCGCGCTCAACACCAGCGCGGGGCAGATCATCGGTGCGCTGGCGCTGGCGGGCACGCTACTGGCCTACTGGCTTGTAATCATGCCGCGCTTGCCGCGCCGTATGCTCCAGCGCAGCGCGCTGCTCGATCACACTGTCCATCGCTACCGCTTCGACAGCTTTCTCGGCCAGCTTGCCTCGCACATCATCCTGATCGTGTGGTCGCTGATTGTGCTGGCCCCGCTGTGGACGATGCTGGTCAACTCGCTGAAGGACAAGCGCGAGATTTTCCGCGCGCCGTTTAGCTGGCCGACCTCCGATGTCCGCACGCTGGAAGGGTACAAGAGCGCGTGGGTCGATGGCAAGTTTGATCTCTACTTCCGCAATAGCCTGACCGTGACCATCACTTCGCTGCTGGTCATCCTGGCGATCGGCGCGCTGGCCTCGTACGCTCTGGCAAACTGGCGTGGGCGCGGGTCGTCGGTAATCTACCTCTATTTTGTCGCCGGGCTGATGGTCCCGATCCGGCTCGGCACGATTAACATCGTGACCATCGTGCAGGACCTCGGCCTGAGCGACAGCCTGGCGGCGCTGATCCCGATTTATGTCGCAATGGG
>JADLHR010000363.1 GCA_020848665.1 Anaerolineae bacterium | reverse complement strand
TGACCGGCACCATCACCCTGCCGGAAGGCGTCGAGATGGTCATGCCCGGTGACTCGGTCAACCTGATGGTCGAGCTGATTACCAACGTCGCCCTCGAGCGCGGCTCCAAATTCGCGATCCGCGAAGGCGGCCTCACCGTTGGCGCCGGCGTCATTACCGAAATCCTGGAATAAGCGCAGCGAAGGGCTGGCAAGTTGCACCCGAGCAGGTGGTCTCTGTCAGCCCTTCTAGACGACTTCTCAAGCGTGCACTTGAAGTCTGAGGAAACTACATGGCAAAACAGAAGCTTCGTATCCGGCTGAAAGCCTATGATCACCGCGTGCTGGACCAGTCAGCCCAGCGCATCGTCGAGACAGCCGAGCGCACCGGCGCGCGCGTGGTAGGACCTGTCCCGCTGCCGACGCGCATCGAACGCTTTACCGTGCGGCGCTCGCCGTTCATCGACAAGGACTCGCAGGAACACTTCGAGATCCGCACGCACAAGCGTCTGATCGACGTGCTCGAGCCGGACAGCAAGACCATCGATACTCTGATGCGGCTTAACCTGCCGGCAGGCGTCGATATCGAGATCAAAATCTAGTCGCGCCGCCGGGGCGAGCACGAGGCAAATAACCCTTGCTCTCCCGGCGCAGCAGCGACCACCTTCTGGCAGGACGAGACCAGCGAGACAGGGATGATGCGCGGCGCGGCGGCCTGAACCCCGCCCCACAGTCCCTTGGAGGCAGCATGAAGGGCATCATTGGCAAAAAAGTAGGTATGACCCAGATTTTCGGCGAAGACGGCCAGGCTATTCCGGTGACCGTTATCCAGGCTGGGCCATGCTATGTCACCCAGATTCGCACGGCGGAAAAAGAGGGCTATACCGCTGTTCAGCTCGGCTTTGAGGAATTGACCTCAAAGCGCAACGGTTCGTCGCGTCTGACCAAGCCCAAACAGGGGCATCTCAAGCGCAATGGCCTGAACCTGCCCGACCTCCGCTACCTGCGCGAATTTCGAACGAAGGACGTGGATGTCGAGGAAGGTCAGCGTCTGGCGGCGGATGTCTTCAGCCAGGGTGACCGGATCGATGTCGTCGGCACGTCGAAGGGACGCGGCACGGCTGGCACAGTTAAGCGCCACAACTTCAACCGCCAGAAGAAGACGCATGGTCAGTCTGACCGTGAGCGCGCGCCCGGCTCGATCGGGGCGACCTCGACGCCTGGTCGCGTGCTGAAGGGCACCCGCATGGCCGGGCGGATGGGCAACGAGCGCGTTACCGTTCAGAACCTGGAAGTCGTCGTGGTGGATGCGGAAAAGAACCTGCTGGCCGTGCGCGGCTCGGTGCCGGGCAGCAAGGGTGGCATTCTGCTGATCAAAGAATCAAAGAAGGGCCGCCGCTAACGCTAAGCCGCATCGGAGGAGTTCGGAATCATGGAAGTACCTGTTCACAACATGGCTGGAGACCAGGTCGGTACGGTCGAGCTATCTGCCGAGATCTTCGAGGTAGAAGTGAACCGTGGCCTGATGCATCAGGCGTATGTGCGCCAGATGGCGAATGCGCGGCTCGGCACGGCGAAAACCAAGACCCGTAGCGAAGTCAATCGCACAAAGGCCAAGTGGTATCGCCAGAAGGGTACCGGGCGGGCGCGTCATGGCTCGCGCAACGCCCCGATCTTCGTCGGCGGCGGCGTGGCGCATGGCCCGCAGCCGCGTGACTACTCGAAGGATATGCCGCGCAAGATGCGCCGCCAGGCGCTGCGCAGCGCGCTGTCGGCGCTGGCCGCCGACAACCAGATCGTCGTCGTCGATCAGTTCACGGTGGATACCCCGAAAACTCGCCAGATGCGCGAGGTGCTGGGCCGCCTGGTGGGTGATCAGAGCGCGCTGATCCTGGTCGCGGAGCGCGACGAAGCGCTCGAGCAGAGCGTGCGCAATCTGACGAACGCGCGGACGCTGCGCGCGATGTATCTGAACGTGCGCGACCTGCTCTCGCATGACCGCGTCATCATCCCGCAGTCGGCGCTCTCGGTCATCGAGGGCTTTCTGGGCCGCGCCGCCGAGCGCTAGAGGAGCAGGACGCGATGGGTAAGGGTCATCTGCACATTTACGACGTGATTCGCCGTCCGGTGATCACCGAGAAATCGCACCAGATGGTGGACGCTGGCAACCAGTACGTATTCGAGGTGCAGCAGCGCGCCAACAAGATCCAGATCAAAGAGGCGGTTGAGAGCATCTTCGAAGTCAGCGTCGTTAAGGTCAACACCATGATGATGCCCGCCAAGCGGGGGCGTCGGGGCCGCAAGTTCTACGTGCGCGCCAAGCCCTGGAAGAAAGCAATCGTTACGCTCGCGCCGGGCCAGGAAATCACGCTGTTCAACGTTTGAGTTCGGGTTTAAGTCCGAAGGAAGGCGTTCGCCGGTCAGATATCCGCGCCTCACGGGGCCAATGACCGCGCCACGCCGCAAAGGTCTGAGGTAGACAATGGCACTCAAGAAATTCAAGCCCACTTCCCCGGGGCGCCGGGACATGACGGGCGCAAGCTTTGAGGAAATCACCCGCACGGCGCCCACCAAGTCGCTGCTCCAGAGCAAGCGCCGCCACGCGGGCCGCAACAACCAGGGCCGCGTCACGGTGCGCCATCGTGGCGGCGGGCACAAGCGCCGCTATCGTCTGATCGATTTCCGCCGCGACAAGCATGGCGTCGCCGCGCGCGTGGCCTCGATCGAATACGACCCGAACCGCTCGGCGCGCATCGCCCTGCTGGTCTATACGGACGGCGAGAAGCGCTACATCATCGCGCCGCTTGGCCTCCAGGTTGGCGACACGATCCAGAGTGGCCCCAGCGCCGAAATCCGCGTCGGCAACACGCTGCCGATCAAGGCCATCCCGGTCGGCTCGCTGATACACAACGTCGAGCTGTACCCTGGTCGCGGCGGGCAGCTCGCCCGCGCCGCCGGCACGTCCGCCCAACTGCTCGCCAAAGAGGGCACCTACGCGCAGCTCCGCTTGCCGTCCGGCGAAGTCCGCCGCGTGCACGAGGACTGCATGGCGACACTCGGCCAGGTCGGCAATACCGATCATGGCAACATTAAGCTCGGCAAGGCGGGCCGCAAGCGGTGGCTCGGCTGGCGCCCGTCCGTACGCGGCACGGCGATGGACCCCAACAGCCATCCGCACGGCGGTGGTGAGGGCCGCTCGCCGATCGGTATGCCAGGGCCAAAAACGCCCTGGGGCAAGCCGGCGCGTGGCATGAAAACGCGGCATAACAAGCGCACAGAACAGTTCATTGTGCGGCGTCGCGGCAAGCGTCGTAAGGGATAATCGGAGGCTAGGATGTCGCGTTCTCTGAAAAAAGGGCCGTTTGTTGCGCCCAAGCTGATGAAGAAGGTCGAAGCCATGCGCGAGCGTGGCGACAAGAAGGTGATCCGCACCTGGAGCCGGGCCTCGGTGATCTTTCCGCAAATGGTCGGGTTTACGATCGCGGTTCACGACGGGCGCCGCCATGTGCCGATCTACATCACCGAGAACATGGTGGGGCACCGGCTCGGCGAGTTTGCGCCGACGCGTACCTATCGTGGGCACATGGCCGAAAAGAAGAAGAAGTAAGGTCGCCGAGACGGAGTAAGGATAGGTTATCATGGATGTTCATGCTACCGCTCGCTACCTGCCGATCTCGGCCCAGAAGATGCGCCTGGTGTGCAACGAGGTGCG
>JADLHR010000362.1 GCA_020848665.1 Anaerolineae bacterium | reverse complement strand
GGCAGTGTCCGGCGCGGGCAGCGGGTCTTCGCGCCCGACGCTCAGCGTGCCGTCCAGCGCGATTGTGGCGCGCCACAGGTCCAGCTGGGGCGCATCAGGATCGCCCAGCGCGACATGCAGCCGGGTAAAGGGGACCACCTGCTGCAAGCCGACCGCGATCGCCTCGATCACGGCTTCGGGCCGCATCGAAACAGCAACCGCTTCCATCAGCGCGTTGAAGCGGGCTTCCTGCTCGGCGGCACGGACTGTTTCCAGATACAGGCGGGTCGTTTCAATCGCCGCCGCCGCCTGCGACGCGAACAGCTCGAACGGCTGCAGCGAGGACGTGGTCGGCACGCGGCCATCGACCGGCTCGCGCATACCGATGATGCCGATGATACGCTTCTGATCCTGCCCGACCAGCGTCAGATAAAGCGTATCTTCCGGGTGCCACTCGCCGGGGCCAACCTCCGCCGGGACGGGCGGCTGGCCGCCGTAGACGTGCTGGCGCACCCAGGGCTGGTCGTAGCGCAGATAATAACCCGCGCCGAGCTTCAATTCGTGAAAAGCCAGGTCGCCGATCCATGCGCGCCAGACTTTGCCCGGCTCAATCTCCAGCCCAGGCGCTTCTTCAGGGCTGTAGCCCGCCTGGATCAGCGCGGTCGGCTCCAGCCGCTCATCGCGCAGGGTGATGAAGACCTTGCCCCAGCCCGCCTGGTGGATACCGTCAGCGACGACCTGCAAGCGGGCTGGCACGTCGGCGGCGCGTTGGATCTCGCTGGCAACCAGGTGCAGCTGCGCCAGGCGGTCGCGCTCGCGGCGGGTCGCCTCGGCTTCATGCTGGATACGCGCGATCAGGCGGAAGTTCTCGATGCTGAAGGCCGCCTGCCCGGCAAAAGCTTCGAGCGCCTCGACCGTCGCCTGGTCAGGGCGGCGTCCGGAGCGCGGATCGTCCACGCTCATCAGGCCGAGCAGGCGTCCGCCTGCTCCATACAGCGGGATCAGCAGCAGATCGTCGGGGTGCCACGCGCGCGCTCCCGGCCCCATCCGCTCCTCGACCACCTGGAGCGTCGGCAGGCCCTCGATCAGCGCTTCGCTCCCTTCGGCGGGCAGGAAATAGCTGTGGCTGACCTGGTATTCCGGCTGCATCAGGCCGCGCGCCTGTTCCAGCGGCGGGGTGACGCGTCGAAGCTGCTCGAAGGCGGCGCGCGGCAAGCCAGCGTAGGCGGTGCGGCGCATCACGCCGGCCTCTTCGTCCACCAGGCTGATCAGAACTGAGCTGAATCCGACCGACTCGCGCACGCTCTCCGCCACCTCGGCCAGCAGTTCCTCAAGCGAAGCGCCGCGCCGGAACAACTCGCCAACCTCAAAAATGCGGTCCATGCGGTCAGCGCGCATACGAAGCTGGTGGTTGGCCTCAAGCTGGGCCTGATAGCGGCGCGAGCTGGCGACGGCCAGCGCCGTTTCGGCGGCCAGGACTGCCGCAAACTCTCGCGCCCGCGCGTCGAAGGCCCCTGGCTCGCCGCCGATCAGGTGCAGCACGCCGAGCGGCGCGCCATCGATTACCAGCGGCACACTCACCGCTGACCGGGCGAGGACCGGCGCGGGCGCCCACTCGCTGGCGGCGTAGTCGTCCACCGCGATCAAGTCACCCTGCGTGATCGCGGCGCGCTCCAGCGGCGCCAGATCAGGAAGGGTGTCTTGCTCACCCACACGCCGCTCGATCAGCGGCTCGTCCGGCGCGGGCCAGTCTTCCGCGGGCGCCAGCAGCGTGACGCTCACAGAACGCGCGCCGGTCGAGCGCAGCGCAACGCGGATCACTTCGTCGAGAAGGCGGTCAATCTCGGTCGTCTGGCGCAGCGCGCGGCTGATATGCCCCAGCCGCTCCAGCGTTTCGACACGCGCGCGCAGCAACTCGTCAGTCGATTGGTAGAGCCGCATCCGGTCAATCATGGCCGCGACCTGGGTCGCGATCGCGCTCAGCAACTGAATGTCCGTGTCGTGGTACGGCTCAGCGTCGGTCCGGTTGGCGATCGTCAGCTCGCCAATCACCTGGTCGCGGATCACCAGCGGCACCTGGGCTACGTCGCGCCAGCCAAGCCGCCGGGCCACCGCCTGATACGCCGCCGGGATGCTGCCTGCTTTTGCGCCCGCCGCGCTGATCACCGGCTGGCGCCCGATCAGCGCGCTCTGCGCCACATCCGGCCCGGCCAGATCGATCGCCAGCCGCTCATCAAGCGCCACACCCCAGAAGTTGCCCGGCTCGACGACAAGCTGGCCGCGCGCCTCGTCCACCAGCGCGATGGCAACCTGCCCAGCCTCGTACAGGTTGGCAAGCGCGATCAGTATTTGCTCGATCATCTCGTCGAGCGAGCGCGTCTGCGACGCGAACTCCGTGATGACGCGCAGGCCCTCGGCCTGGTGGGTGCGGCGCTGCATCTCGCCGTAAAGCTGCGCGTTGTCGATCAGAATCGCGGCCTGCCCGGCGAACAGCGAGAGGATGCGCGCGTCGTCTTCCGAAAAATCGCCGCCGCGCTTGTTGGCGACCTGGATCATCCCGCGCCGCGCGCCGCGCACAACCAGCGGCGCCAGGGCCATCTGCCGAATGCCGAGCGCCCCGGCCATCCGCACCAGGTCGGTATCGCCCACCAGCGGATCGCGCCGCAGATCGTTGCAGTACCACATCGGACGGTCCTGCCACAGCTCGGCAATCACGCTGCCCGGCGGCGATGGGAGCTGGTAGAAGCTGACCGTCTCGTCGTCTTCCAGCCCGTAGAACGGGCGCTGGCTGACCAGCACATGCGTATGCGGGTCGTAGAGCAGCACGCCGCACAACTCCACATCCATCAGTTCGGCCACGCGCCGCGTAATCTGGTCGTACAACTGCTCCGGGCTGCGCAGCGCGCCAATCGCCTCCGCGATCTGCTGCAGACCGCCCAATTCGCGCGAGCGACGCTGCGCATCGTCGTAGAGCCGCGCGTTCTCGACCACCATCGCAGCCTGGTTGCCGAACGTGATCAACGAGCGAATATCGGCGTCGTTGAAGCGCAGCGCCCCATGTTTGTTGGCAACCAGCAGCAGCCCGACCCGGCGCGTCCCGATTACCATCGGCACAATCGCCACGCGGCGCAGCGGGATGGTAGACTGCACATCGTCCAGCCTCAGCGCCGCCGTGATGGGTGAGGCCGGATCGTTGGTGTACCACCACGGGCGGTGCATGACCGCCTCGTAAAGATCGCTGTCGGGTGCCATTTCCAGGCGGTGCCCGCGCACCAGCGACTCCGGCACGCCGTAGAACGGCGCCTGGCTGCGATAAGTCTCCTCGTCGGGGTCGTAGAGCATGATCCCGCACAACTCGACATTCGCCAGAAATGCGATGCGCTGCGTGATCTGCGCGTAAAGCTGCTGCGGGTCGCCCAGCTGGCTAAACGCGCCAGAGATGTGCTGCAAGCCGGACAATTCGTGCATTCGGGCGGCCTGCTCGGTCCGCAAGCGCGCGCCTTCGACAACGGCGACGATCTGCCCGGCGACCGCCTGGAGCAGCGCGATATCGCCCGGCGAGTAGGCGCCAGGCGTGCGCCGCGTCAGCTCCAGCGTGCCAACCAGCCGGTCGTCGAGCAGCAGCGGGATACCGGCGAAGCTCTGGAAGGGCATCTGGCCGGGTCGCAGCGCGTAATCAGACCGCGCCGGGGCGTCGTCAATTCGCAGCGGCTGGCGATAGAGCGCAATCCAGCCGCTGTACCCTTCGCCGACCGGGATCGCGACCTGTTCCTGATCTTCAGGGGGAATCAGCGAGCCGGTCGCCGACAGCTTGGCCGAGCGTCCGACCACGCGCAGCGTCTGCGTTTCCGCGTGCCAGAGCAGCACCTCCGCCTGGTCAAAGGGCACCGCCTGCTCGACTACGCGCAGCAGCGCGTCAACCGTGGGGCCGAGAACCTGGTCCACGCTGACCGTCTGGGCCAGATCGGTCTGCAGCGTCAGCGCGCGCAGCGGGTCCAGTTCAGTCGCGGCCAAAGATGTGGCGGCGCTCAGCTCGCGCAGGATGACGACCATCCGCGCGCCGCCGGATGCAGGGATGGGGTGCGACATCCCTTCCAGGCGGCGCTGGCCCAGGCGCAGCGCAGCGTGCCCGGAGTGCGCGAACAGATCGAGGAAAGCATCGGCGGGCTGAATGGCCTGCGCCATCAGCGCCAGGCTGGGCGCACCGCCGTCCATGCCGAACCAGGCGCGCGCCTGCTCGTTCGCGTAGACCACGCGCCCGCGCTCCTCGGCCACGATCACCGCCTCGTCACCCTCGACCAGGCTGACCGGCACGATCGGGCGGCCGGTGGACCAGTCGTCGCCCGTGCTGCGCCGCGCCTGCCAGACCAGCAGCGCGATCCAGGCCACGAAAATCAGACCGGTGAGGATCAGGTAGACTTCAACCATACCCCTCTGCTCGCTTGCCGGAACGGTTCACCGACCGGTCGGGCCGTCCTCCGGCCAGGCGCTATTCCGGCGGCGCCTACCACTCGGCGGCGACTGGCTCGTCGTCTTCGGCGCGGCCTCGCCGGCGGTTCTCTGCCGCCAGTTCGGTGATCTCACGAATATCTGCGAACTGGCGCGTCGCGTTCGAAATTACGCCAACCGCCAGCGACATCAGCGGAATCCGCTCGTCATCGCGCAGCAGATAGCCGCGCTCGCGGTCGATGAACGAATAATGCTGCTGGACGCCTTCGGCAAAGCGCCTCGTCAGCCGCTCGGTCAGGGTCGGAACTCGCTCCGAATGGGTGATCACCACGAAATTATCGCTGCCCGCGTGACCGAGAAAATCGTCCGGAGTGCCCAATTCGTCCAGCATCTCGCCGAGCAGCAGCGCCATGAAGCGCAGCAACTCATTGGCCGCCACGAACCCGTACACATCCTTGAAGGCGTCGTAGTCCAGCACGCGGATGTCAAGATAGGACCAG
>JADLHR010000361.1 GCA_020848665.1 Anaerolineae bacterium | reverse complement strand
GGTGAGCCGCCGCCGTCGGCGTGCACAACCAGCCAGCCGGGACCTTCCGACAGCACCGACCGCGCGATCAGGCTCGGTTCGGCCATCGCCTCCATACCGTCGCCGCCCAGCACGATCTGGTCGTCAACACGCATATGCGGAACGGTCCACAGCCGCGTCACGGCGACGCGGTCATTGACGCGCACCGGTCCGTCGGCGCCCTCGACCGCGCCGAACTCATAGGTGCCCTCGACGCCCGTATCGACGTGCAGCATCGGCCACAGCACGCCAGTCGCGTCTCCCGCCAGCGCGACAGCGACATTCGCGCTCACGCCTGCCGGGACCTGTGTCTGTCCGAGGACTGGCCCCGGCGATCCGTCGCCGTCGGCGTGAATCACCAGCCAGCCGGGCTGCTGCGTTACGATCGCGGCGATCATGACCTGGCTGTTCACCACGAACTGGTCAGCGGCGCTGATCAGTTCGATGGTGAAGGCGGGGGTGATGACCTGATCGTTGACACGCACCGGACCATCAGCGCCTTCTACCGCGCCGAATTCGTAAACACCAACTTCGCCGGTGTCGGCGTGGAGCATAGCGTAGAGCGTTGGGGTTGCTTGCGCGGCGTCGATTGAAACCTGGAGATTGTATGTCAGGCCGGAGTTCAGCGCGCGATAGCCAATTACCGGCCCGGGCGCGCCACCCCCGTCAGCGTGAATTACCAGCCAGCCGGGGCCGTCGCTGGAGGCGCTGGCAATCGTGACGGTTCCATCGAGCACGACCTGGCTGGCGACCTCGACCGCTGGGACGCTTGTCTCGCCCTGCGCGCCCACCGGCAGGGCTATCGCCAGCAGCGCGAGCATGGCAGCGAGCACGAGCATTCTGATATGACGATGCATATGTGTTCCTCCGAAGAGCTTTGGCCCGCCCGAACGGCGGTCATGCCTATCACTACGGAGGAAACGCGGTGTTTGGATTGCTAGTTCTCGATTCTGCTATGCGACAGCCGGTGACAGAACACTAAAGACACAAATGTGACGTTAATCGCGGAGAGCGACGCTCAGCCGCGCGCGCCGCCAGCCCTCGGCATCTGTCCACACGTCGCCCTGCTGGATAGTAAGCGGGCGCGTCTCGGTCGGCGGCAGCGCGAACTCGATTGCTTCGTAGGGCAGGGAATAGCTGCCGTGCACCGGCTCGACTGCGAGCGCCAGGGCGTCCTCGCTCGTTCGCACCGACAGCCGCAGCTCAGTATACGCGCCGCGCCGGTAGTCGAGCGTCTGCCCGTCGTCCTCGATCAGCGCAAAATATGCCTCACCCGCGCCGGTTGGTGGGTAGACGCGCACCTCGCGCTGATCATCCGGCTCCGCGCCGGCATGGCGCATTGGCTTGCCGAGCGGGATCAGCGCCCCGGCGCGTGCCAGCAGCGGGATCCGGTCCAGCGGCGCGTCGAGCCTGATCGTCTGGCCGCCCGCGAAGCGCGTGCCATTCGCGTAGTCGTACCAATCGGCCCCGGCAGGCAGATAGACCTCACGCGTGGTTGCGCCCGGCTCCAGCACTGAGGCGACCAGCAGCCCAGGGCCGAGCAGAAAGTCGAACGACTCGACGCGGCAGCGCGGATCGTCCGGGAAGTGATAGACCAGCGGGCGCACGATCGGGTGCCCGGTGCGCGCCATCTCAACCGCCAGGCTGTACAGGTACGGGATCAGGCGGTAGCGGAAGCGCAGCGCCTCGCGCACCAGCGGCAGCGCGTCCGGGTGCATCCAAGGCTCGTTGGCGGTCCCGTCGCTGTTCCATGAGTGAATCGTGAAGCGCGGGTGAAAGACGCCGTTCTGCACCCAGCGCACGAACAGCTCCGCGTCCGGCTTTGGCCCCGCGAACCCGCCGACATCATGCCCCATGTTCGCCAGGCCGGACAGCCCCATGCCCAGGCCCATCGGGATATTCCAGCGCAGCGTCTCCCACGAGGTCGCGTTGTCGCCGCTCCACGTCTGGGCGTAACGCTGGATGCCGGGCGCGCCAGCCCGCGACAGCACGAAGGGGCGCTCGTCAGGGCGCCGCCGCGCCAGCGCCTCGAACGAAGCGCGGCCCATCAGCAGCGTTTGCAGCGGGCGCGCCATCCCCATCGGGATCGGCTGCCCAAAGCCATCCGCCGGGGCGCTGTCGTCCCAGACCTCGAACTCGTTGTTGTCGTTCCAGATCGCGTCGATGCCAAAGTCGAGCAGGGCGGCGTTGATCTGCGCCTGCCACCACTCGTACCCGGCGTGGCTGGTAAAATCGACGTGGCTGCCGGGCGCGGTCTGATAGAGGCCGCCGCTCCAGAAGGTCCCGACTTCCGGCCCGCCGCTGGCCGACCGGATCAGCCCGCCGCGCGCCGCCAACTCCGTATATGACGGGTGCGTGGTGAGCAGATGCGGCTTCAGGTTCGGCGCCAGACGGATCCCTGCCGCGTGGAAGCCCGCGACCATCGCGGCGGGGTCAGGGATGCGCTGGCGGTTCCAGGTGAAGACGTTGCGCCGCCCGGCCTCGTCGGTTGTGTAGCCGGATGACAGGTGAAACAGATCGCACGGGATCGCGTGCTGGTCGCACAACGCGACGAACTGCTTAAGCTGCTCCTGCGCGTCGGGCGCTTCGGTGTAGCTCATGGTGGAGCCGAGATAGCCGAACGACCAGCGCGGCGGCAGCGCCGGATGGCCGGTCAGCGCCGCGTACTGCTCGACGACTGCCTCGATCGTAGGGCCGAGCATCAGGGTATAGTCGAGGTCGCCGTCGGCGGCTTCGTAAACGCGATAGCGCCCGCCGCGCAGCGCGTTGACTTCGCGCCCCAGGTCAAACGTCGTCGCCGACAGGTTGTCGTAAAACAATCCATAGGCGAGGCCCAGGTCCGCGACGTAGGTGATGTAAAACGGGATGTGCTTATAGAGCGGGTCGGTGCGCTCGGCGTCGTATCCGAAGGCGTCCACGTTGCACATCCGCAGCCGCATTCCCGCCTTGTCGAGCGGCCC
>JADLHR010000360.1 GCA_020848665.1 Anaerolineae bacterium | reverse complement strand
GGGTTGTCCGGATCGGCGCGATAGGGGATGTTCGACAGGTCGTAATGCACGCCGTGATAACGCTCGATCATCTCGCAGGCGAGGCGCATGATCGTCAGGGTGGACAGGCCGAGAAAGTCCACCTTGAGCAGCCCGATCGACTCGCAGGTTTCCATCGGGAACTGCGTGACCATCTTAACCGGCGCGTCTTCCGCCGAGCCTTTGGTCGGGCGGTGCAGCGGAATGTACTCGACCAGCGGCTTGTCGGCGACGATCACTCCGGCGGCGTGCGTGCTGGCGTGGCGCGTGATGCCCTCAAGCTGGCGCGCGTAGTCGATCAGGCGGCGTGCGGCCTCGTCGGACTCGTAGAGCGCCTTGAGGTCTGGCAGCGCCTTCTCTGCGTCGTCGCCCAGGGCATCGTCAAACTTGACCGGCTTGGCGCCAGCGGGAATCAGGCGCGCGATGCGGTCCACTTCGCCCGACGGATGGTCGAGCGCGCGGCCCACATCGCGGATCGCGGCCTTGCTGCCCATCGTCCCGAAGGTGATAATCGCGGCGACCTTGTCCTCGCCATATTTGCGCGCGCAGTATTCGATCATTTCGGCGCGCCGGTCTTCCGGATAGTCCAGGTCGATGTCGGGCATCGAAATCCGGCCGGGATTAAGGAATCGCTCGAACAGCAGGTTGTTGCGCAGCGGGTCGATGTTGGTGATGCCCAGCGCGTAGGCGGCGACGCTGCCCGCGCCGGAGCCGCGCACGTTCCACCAGATGTCGGCGTGCCGCGCGAACTCGCACAGGTCCCACACGATCAGGAAGTAGGTGTCGAAGCCCATGTCGTGGATCGTGCTCAGCTCGAAGTCGAGCCGCTGGCGAATCTCCGCCGAATCAGCGCGGCTGCCATAGCGCCAGCGCAGCCCGCGCTCGCACAGGTGGCGCAGATATGTCTCGGCGTTGTAACCCGGCGGCACCGGGAACACCGGCAGATGATAGCCATCCGAATCGAGGCTGAGATCGCACATCTCGGCGATGCGCCGCGTGTTGGACAGCGCCACCGGCACATCCGCAAACAGGCGCCACATCTCGTCCGGTGTGCGCAGATGAAAGCTGCGGCTGGCGAAGCGCAGCCGGTTCTGCTCGGTCTTGACGCTGCCAGTCTGGATGCAGAGCAGGGTGTCGTGCGCGTCGTAGTCCTCATCGAGCACGTAATGCACGTCGTTGGTGGCGACCAGCGGGACGCGCGCGTATTCCTGGTTGGCGAGCAGCCAGGCGTTCAGCCGGTGCAGGTCCGGGATGTTGTGGTGCTGAAGCTCCAGGAAGAAATTGTCTGGCCCGAACACGTCCTGGTACCAGCCGATCTGCGCCAGGGCGTCGGCCTCGCGGCCGTCTTCGAGAATACGCGGGATCTCGGCGGCGAGGCAGCCGGAAGTCGCGATCAGACCTTCGGCGTGGCGCGCCAGGAAGTCATGATCGATGCGCGGGCGATAATAATAACCCTCAAGCTGCGAGGCTGAGGCGATCTTCAGCAGGTTCTTGTAGCCAGTCTCGTTGCGAGCCAGCAGCAGCATGTGATAGGGCCGCTGGTCGAACTGTGGGTCGCGATCAGTCATGCTGCGCCGCGCGAGGTACGCTTCCATGCCGATCACGGGTTTGATCCCGGCAGCTTTGCAGGCGCGGTAAAAATCGATCACGCCGTACATCGTGCCGTGATCGGTGATCGCCAGCGTGTCCATACCGGTCTCGACCGCGCGGCTGACGAGCCTGTTGATCCGGCTCATCCCGTCCAGCAGGCTGAACTCGGTATGCACATGCAGATGCACGAACTCTTTTTTGTCAGACATGAAGTCTACTCACCCGCTTGATCCCGCTGTCGTTGGCGTGTAGTGGCGTGTGACAAAACAGACGCCAGCAAAGCGCCGGTCCGTGCTGGCGGGGGTTTCGGAGCAACCAACTCGCATTATAACATGCCAGGCTGCGCACAGACTTGAGGTCGCACACAGATTTCGTAGAGGAAGATCACTGGCGCAACGCAAACTCGCGCGCCGACCCGCTTCCCCGATTTCCCACCACACCATAACCGGATTATACTGGGGGCCGGACGGTTGGAAGATGGTTTGTTTGGATCAAGGAGGCGCGAGGACAATGCTGGCGGTCAAGCGATTTCGAATGCTGGTGCTGGCCGTGTGGGTCGTCGCGGCTTTGCTTGTGGTCGGGACGGTTCTGGCTCAGGACGGTGAAGGCATCCCGGCGCAGTGGCGCTGACCAACCCCGCCGCGCCCTTGGATGGGCTGCGGTCGGGGTTGTCCACCGATCTGGCATAACTTCCGCGCGCGATCCCGAGGGCGCGGGTGGGGCTGTGTATTACATGAGTGCGCCCGCGATCAGGGCCACACCCCACGCCGCCATGATTACCCCCGCGGCCCGGCTGATCCCACTGTAGGCCGGGACCACCTTCTCGATCAGCACAAAGCTGGCGATGACCGCCACCCAAAGCAGGTTCATGATCCCGGCGACGAACAGCAGTGTCATGAGCAGTGAGCAGCAGCCCACACAGTAGTAGCCGTGCCGCAGACCCATGGTGAGGGCGCCGAGCGCACCCTCGCGCCATTCGTTCAGCAGGAAGCCGAGCGGCGTCCGGCAGTGGCGCAGGCAAGCATGTTTGAGCGGACTCCATTGAAACGCACCTACGGCGAGGAGCAGTGCTCCACTCAGAGCGGGACTGGTGCTCGTCAATTGGGGAGAGAGAAGCGCCGCCGAGGCCAGCGCCCATTCCGCCGCCGTCGCCGTGGCGCTGAAGAGGCCCCATAGGAACAAGTAGCCCAACAGAAACATGGCGCTTGGCAGCAGGGCGGCTTTTCCGGCGTGCCGTTTCTGATGAAGCGTGTCGTAAGTCAGGATCATCGGCGCTGCCGACGGCACCATCATACCGATCATCATGACCCACCACATCTCGAAGTTGAGGAGAAAATCCACGGCTCGCCAAGCTTGCATGCGGGGCTGCGACATTTCCATTTCCATGTCCATTCCCCCGGCTCCTACTCGGTTGAGCAGGTAGGCCCAGGAGATGGCGGTGATCCCTGCAAGCCCCGCCAGCACAAGCACCCGATTGTACTGGAGAAGGCGGGTTATCGAGGTTCGCATGGCGGTTTAGCTTTGGTAGCTAAACGGAGATTGGAACCCCGTCTTCCCTGAGAGTTCCCAGCTCATCCCATGATCGTGGTATTTGAGCTTAGTTGATTTCGAGACGACAGCGGCGTAACCGGGCGCGATGCACAGCGGATGATTGGAGATCGTGACATCACCGTTTAGGCCGGGAATTGCCTCGATTTCGGCTTCGGCCACGCCTTCGATGCGCATCGAACGCTTCTTTCCCTCAGCGTGATATTCGATCGGCGCAGATGTGACACCCAAAACCTCGCCGATGTATTTCGCGAGGAGCGACGGGTGCCCACCGGCCTGCCCGGAGAAGATGTGCATTAGGGCATCTTTCTGTTCGGGGGTCGCTCTCTCGTCCAGGTAGAGGGCGGCTTGCCAGGGGACTTCCAGCATGTGGCCGGGCGAGTACACAGCCAGGGCGACGTTGAGACCTCCGAGGTTGACGTCCTCGAAGCGACCGCGTTCGACGTGCCAGCCGATCAGTACCGAGCAGTCCCCAGTACTCGGCGCGCTGAGGAAGACGCACGGACAGGCGGCCTCGCAATTGCACGTCTCGAAATACGTTCCCGAAACTCCCCATTTGTCAGCCATGTTGACCTCCTTACGGCTGGGGGAGGACAGGCGCTGGGATACGGCCTGTTCTCATTAACTGTATTTAAAATATATATATAACATAAAACGATGTCAATCCAGCGGACGCTGTCGTGGCTCTGGCGAACGACCCCGTGATTCGCTGTTTTCCCCTTCATTTCCGCGATCGGAAAGGTTGGATTATACTAACCAATACCTACCCGGCGGAAGGAGTGTGGGCCATGTCTCCCCGAAAGATGTTGCGAGTGATCGCCCTGATGGTGTGGTTGGCGCTGGCGCTGTTCACGGTGGGGACGACGCTGGCCCAGGACGGTGAAGGCATCCCGGCGCAGGAGACGGCGGGCGCCGGCAGCGCCGCCCCGCAGACTCCGCAGGACCTGGACGACATCGCGGTCAAGCTGACGCCGCTGCTGGTCGGCGCGGCCCTGATCGAGCGCACGCTCGAATTTCTGTTCAACTGGGTCGAGCGCGCTATCCTCGACGCCAGCCACACGCTGCACATCATGCTGGCGCGCGTCGCTGGGCTGGTGCAGATCGACGTGCGGAACGCCTGGAAGAACGTCACGCAGCTTTCGTCGGCGCTCAGTACCCGCCAGGCGCACCCGGACCTGGCGCTCAACGACCCGGAGAGTCTGAACCCGGAGGATTGGCCGTTGGCGCTGCTGGAGGAGCGGCTGGCCGAGGCGCGCGACCTGTTCGAGACGACGCAGCAGGCGATTGAGACGGCGCTGTCGTCGCCGCTGTATGTGGCGCGCAAGAAAGTCGCCGCGATGGTTCTCAGCACCGTGTTTGGCGTGGTGCTGGCGCTGATTGGCAGCCTGCGCCTGTTCGCGCCGCTGGGCGTCAACGTCGCGGGCTGGATCGCGGACCCGTTCCGCATTTTTGACATCGTGCTGGCCGGGGTGCTGATGGGCCTGGGGACCGACTGGGTCCACCAGGTGATTGGCCTGCTGGTCAACGGCAAGGGCCTGCTGGGGCGCGCCGCGACCGGCTCCGGCGTGGACGCCGAGCAGGT
>JADLHR010000359.1 GCA_020848665.1 Anaerolineae bacterium | reverse complement strand
TGCGCCCATTAGCCGTGCTGCGAGAGCTTTTCACAAGGCTGCTCCAAGTAGAAAGTTTAAGTTATGGCGCGAAACGTCCTGGTTATGTTGTTCGACGACGTGGATACGCTCGACTTCTGCGGTCCCTTAGAGGTCTTCGCCATCACCGGGCAGCGGGCGACCGGCCCCGTGCCCTTCACCGTGACAACCGTCGCCGAGCGGAACTCTCCTCCGATCACGACCCGCAGCGGGCTGCGCGTCACGCCGTACTATACCTTTAAGAACGCGATTCAGGCGGATATTCTGGTCGTGCCGGGCGGGCTGGGCGCGCGCCACGAAAGCAACAATCCCGCGCTGGTGGACTTCATCGGTGCGCAGGCGCGGCGGGCCGAGATCGTCCTGTCGGTCTGCACCGGGGCGCTGCTGCTCGGTGCGGCGGGCCTGCTCGACGGGCTGTCGGCCACCACGCATCATGGCGCGTTCGACGAGTTGGCCGCCATCGCGCCAGCCTGCACCGTCGTGCGCGGGCAGCGCTTTGTTGACAACGGCCAGATCATTACCTCCGCCGGGATCACTGCCGGGCTGGATGCCGCGCTCTACATTGTCCAGCGCCTGCTCGGCCTGCCGGCAGCGCAGGAGACCGCCAGCCATATGGAGTACGCCTGGGCGCCCATCAGCGCGTGATCGCGCCGCCTGAAAAGAGCAAGATGGCCGACGGGGCGCGTGATGCGCTCCGTTTGTGATCGGGCCGGCCGAACCGGCGCGCCGGGCAAGCCGCCTCTGATCGTGGCCGCGATTTTTGATGTTTCTGATAGGGGAAAACTTGCAAATCCGGCGCTGTCCACTATAGACTCAGACTCATAGAGGCGCGAGCATCGGGCAAGCGCACCCTGACCGGCGGCGAGATACTTGTCCGCGCTTCGCAGGGCGCCTGGCGCCAGCCAGGCTGTTTGTTTCCGAAGCGGAGGCGTTGATCTCAAGCGCACGGGGCAAGAGCGCGGAAGAAAAACGCCGCGAGCGTTCCAGGCAAGGAGGCGCATACCGTCTATCACACGACCAGGCTCGCCGAGGCGAACGGTCGGTACACGCTGCGCCTGGCAAGCACGCCAAATATCCCGACTGGCTCAGTGGAGGGGCTTCAAAATGCACACTTTCGCGCGCCGGACAGCGCGGCTGGCGGTTATCCTGGCGATGATGGCTGCTGCGCTGCCCACTGGTTTTGCCTTTGCGAGCGACGCCAATGTGACGCTGGTCAGCGCCATGCAGCAGACCGAGCCAATCACCGTGTATACAACGGCGGCGTCTGAGATCAGCACCCTCGACCCGCAGCGCGCCTCGGACCAGGTCTCGATCGCGGCCATTGAGCAGTTGTTTCTGGGCCTGACGGACAACGACCCGCTCAACCCCGGCAACATTCTGCCAGAGCTGGCGACCGCCTGGGAATACGACGAGACTGGCACCGTCTGGACGTTCACGATCCGCAACGATGTGCCCTGGGTTCGCTGGGACCCGGTCACCGACCAGGCTGAGCAGCTTGGCTTCGTGACCGCTGGCGACATCGCCTACGGGATCAAGCGGGCGTGCGATCCGCGCCTGGGCGCGTATTACACCAGCGTGGCCGATAAGCTCATCCTTGGCTGCGACGAGGTGTCAACCAAGCCCGTCCGCGAAGTGACCGACGCCGATTACGACCTGGTCCAGGTCTTCGCGCTGGACGACACCACCCTGGAAGTTCATCTCCAGTTCTCGGCCGGCTTCTTCTTCAGCCAGACCCCGATGTGGATGTACCGTCCAGTGCCGCGCTCGGTAATCGAGGAATTGGGCGACGACTGGACCGAGCCGGGCAACCTGGTCACCAACGGCCCCTTCGTGCTGGACGAATGGCAGTGGGGCGGCCAGCGCGTCTATCTCCGCAACCCGCTGCTGCCGGAAGACCTGCGCGGGCCGGGCAATGTCGAGCGCGTCATCCAGCGGCCGGTGTTTGACCTGGGCACAACCTTCGCGTTGTACCAGGAAAACAGCGTCGATGCCTCTGGCGTGCCGTCGGCGGAGCTTCAGTCCATCCTGAACGACCCGGCCTACGCCAACCAGCTCAGCCAATCGACCAGCATGTCGGTGTTCTATTTCGGCTTCGCACACGACAAGCCGCCGTTTGACAACGTGCACGCGCGCCGCGCCTTCTCGGCGGCAGTCGATCGCACCGCCTTCGTGCTTCAGCAGGGCAGCGGCGAGCCAATGATCCACCTGACTCCGCCCATCATCCCCGGCGCGCCGCCGATCAACGAAGTGGGCGTCGGATACAACCCGGAGCTGGCGCGCGCCGAGATCGAAGCCGCCGGTTATCCAAACTGCGAGGGCCTGCCGCCGCTGTTGATCGTCTCCTTCGTGGGGGCATCTGACTGGGCCGAGTTCCTGGCGGCGTCGGTCGAGCGCGAGCTGGGCTGCGATCCGGGCGTGGTCACGGTCGAACAGCAGGAATTCTCGGTGCTGCTGGAAACGATCGATCCACGCAACGCGCCCGAAGACCGTCCGAATATCTGGACGCTCGGCTGGGGACCTGACTACCCGGACGCGAACAACTGGCTGGGCGACGTGCTGCACTGCGAGTCCGAAAACACCTTCAAGCGCCCTTGTGGAACAGTGGATGACCTGATCACCCAGGCCGCGCGGGAAATCGACCCCGCGCTGCGTAACGAGCTGTACTATCGCATCGAGGAGATGTTTTTCGGCCCCGAAGGTGAGCATCCGCTCATTTCGCTGTTCCTGGACCGCTCGTACGCGCTGCAAAAGCCGTGGTACAGCGGCCCGTTCCAGACCGACGGCATCTTTGGCGGCCCGCACTACAACTATCGCGTGATCGATCAGGCGGCGCAGCTTGCCGCACGCGGCTCGTAGCCTGCGCGTCGAGGCGAACGATGTTAGCTTCCCGGTGGCATGTCAGCGGCATGTCGCCGGGTTTTTGATCCCGCTGCTGGCGCAGCGGGCAGCCCGCGCCGCGAGTATCCCTCCCTGAATTGTGCTATACTACCAGCCGGAATCTCTGAACCCGACCCACCAACTCCTGAGCCGCGAGGTACGCCAGTGAAGCATTTTCTCGATCTTGCTGATTGGTCATCTGCCGATTTATGGACCATGCTGAACATGGCGCGCGTCCTGAAAGGGCAGCGCAAGCGCGAGGGCGCCAACAAGCCGCTGCTAAAGGGCAAGGCGCTCGGCATGATCTTTCAGAAACCGTCGCTGCGCACGCGCGTCAGCTTCGAGATGGCGATGGAGCATGTCGGCGGGCACGCGCTCTACCTTAGTCCGCAGGAGATCGGCCTCGGCAAGCGCGAGAGCATCGCGGACGTGGCGCGCGTGCTGGGCGGTTACGTCGATGCGATTATGGCGCGCACCTTCGAGCACGAGCACGTGCTGGAGCTGGCGCGCTGGAGTCCGGTGCCGGTGATCAACGGCCTGACTGACTATAACCATCCCTGCCAGGTGATGGCCGATATGCTGACCATCTACGAGGAATTTAGCCGGCTGGAGGGTCTGCGCCTGGCGTACCTCGGCGACAGCAACAACGTCGCCACCAGCCTGATGATGGCGGCGGCTCAGTTTGGCATGCAGATGACCATCGGCAGCCCGGCCGGATACCAGCCCAAAGAGGCGACGGTCGAAAAGGCGCAGCGTCTGTCTCGCGGGCGGCTGAGCGTCGGCGTGACCGATGATCCGGCAGCGGCCATCCGGCAGGCCGACATCGTCTACACCGACACGTGGACCAGCATGGGTCAGGAAGAAGAAACCGAGAGGCGCCGCCAGGTCTTCCCGCCCTTTCAGATCAACCGCGCGCTGCTGGCCGAGGCATCGCCCCAGGCGATTGTGCTGCACTGCCTGCCGGCGCATCGCGGCGAGGAGATCACTGACGAGGTCGCGGACGGTCCGCAATCGCGGCTGTTCCCGCAGGCCGAGAACCGGCTCCACGCGCAGAAGGCGATCCTGGTCTATCTGCTGGAAGACGCCGGTCAGCTAAGCAAGAAGCAGCACCGGCGCTTTGAGAAAGTCGTCAAGGCGATCGATCGGCAGAGCGAGGACGAGGCGGACTAGAGCGTGTTATGCATATGCACTTGCGCGCCGGGTAAAGCCCCCCATCCCCCGGCCCCTTGCCCCCAAAATGAGGGAAGGGGAGACCGCTCTGTTTTTTCCTTCCCTCGTTCTGGGGGAAGGAAAGCCGACCGCAGGTCGGA
>JADLHR010000358.1 GCA_020848665.1 Anaerolineae bacterium | reverse complement strand
TCCTGCCGGTGAGCAGCGCGGCGCCCGGTTTTGACCCAGAAAACGCGCCGATCGACGGCTATCGCGCGCTGTTCGCCGGGGTGCTCGCCTCGACCGCGCCGTTCACGCTGACGTGGCGCGGCCTGACCGCGACGCGCTGCTGCGTGCTGCTGTGCGGCTATTCGCTGGACGGGGCGCTCAACGCGCTCCGCGACCGGCTGCGTGAGGCGCTGCGCGGGACGGGACTCGACAGAGACCTGGAACTGCGCTATCGCTCCACTGCCGCTCACGCGACCCTGCTGCGTTTTCGAACGCTGCCGCCTCGCCTGGAGGCGCTCGGCGCCTACGTTGCGGCGCGGCGCGATCTGGCCTACGGCGCGAGCCGGGTCGAGCAGATCGAGTTTGTCCTGAACGACTGGTACATGTCGCACGACCGGGTGCGCCTGCTCGCGCGGTACACGCTGGGCGGCCCCGCACGCGAGTGAGAGGAGAGTAGGATGCGGCTGGCGATTCTGGGAGATATTCACGGTAATCCACTGGCGCTCGATGCGGTGCTGGCCGACATCGCCGCCTGGGGTGGCGTGGACGGCTATCTGCTGATGGGCGATTTCAGCGCCATCGGGCCGGACCCGGTCACCCCGCTGGAGCGAATCGCCGCGCTGCCCAACGCGGTCTGCCTGCGCGGCAACACCGATCGCGGCGTGGTGAACTTTGACTTTGACGACAGCGACCTGGATGAAGTGAGCGGTGATCCGGCGCGGGTAGGGCAGGTGCTCCGCTTGGCGCGCAGCTTCGCCTGGACGCAGGGTTATCTCAGCGCGCGCGGGTGGATCGAGTGGATGCGCGACCTGCCGCTGGAACATCGCCTGACGCTGCCCGATGGCACGCGGCTGCTGGCGGTGCACGCCTCGCCGGGGAAGGATGACGGCCCGGGCGTGACTCCGGCGACGACCACCGAGCAGCTTACCGCGCTGATGGCAGGCGCGGACGCCGATCTGATCGTGGTCGGCCACACGCACTGGCCGCAGGTGCATACGCTGAATAGCATGCGCGTGATCAACCCCGGCAGCGTCAGCAATCCGCCCGCCGGAGACACGCGCGCCAGCTACGCCCGCTTGCAGGCGGATAGCGCGGGCTACACGATCGATTTCTGTCGCGTCGAGTACGACCTGGACGCCGCAATTTCGGCTGTGCGGCGCAGCGATCACCCGGCGCGTGACTACATCCTGGCGTTTCTCGAAGGGCGCGGCCAGTTTGGCTGGCAAGCGGCGCTGGGAGACAGGCCGGTCGCGTCGCCTTTCGTTAAGAATCATTCGAGAGCGGAGTGAGCGGACTATGAGCGATCTGCTCGATTTTTTCGCGGAACGGACGGAGCAGATGGTCACGCTGCTCGACGAGTTCGTGCGGCTGGAGTCTCCAACTTCCAGCAAGCTGCACGTCGACCGGCTGAGCGCGCATGTCGCGGCGCTATGCGAGGCGCTCGGCGCGGAAGTGGCCGTGCACCCGCGCGCCGAGGTTGGCGACCTGCGCGTGGCGATCTGGAACGGCGACGCGCCCGGCCTGCCGATCCTGCTGCTGGCTCACCTCGATACTGTCTGGCCGGTCGGCACGCTGGATACTATGCCGATCCGGCAGGAAGGCGGGCGTTTCTTCGGGCCGGGCGCAGTCGATATGAAAGGCGGTATCGTCGTTGCGCTGGAGACGATTCGCGGCCTGCGCGAGCGGGACGAGATGCCATCGCGCCCGATCTGGCTGTTTCTCAACAGCGACGAGGAAACCGGCAGCACGCACTCGCGCGGGCTGATCGAAGACCTGGCGCAGCAGGCCGGGCTGGTGCTGGTGATGGAGCCAGGGACCGAGGAAGAGGCGCTCAAGACATGGCGCAAGGGCATCGCGCGCTATACTGTGACGGTGACCGGGCGCGCCTCGCACGCCGGTAACGCGCCCGAAGCCGGGATCAACGCCATCGTCGAAGCGGCGCACCAGGCGCTCGCCCTGCACCGCCTGAACGATCTGCCCAATGGGACTTCTGTCTCGGTGACGCGCATCTCCGGCGGCATCGCCGGAAACGTCATTCCGCCCGAAGTGACGATGTATGTGGATGTGCGCTTCCTCAAGGCATCCGAGGCGCAGCGCGTAGATGCTGCGATCCACGCCCTGGGGCCGGCGCTGCCCGGCGCGCAGGTGGCCGTGACCGGCGCGATCGATCGCGGGCCGATGGAGCACAACGAGCTGATGGCCCGCACCTACGCCCAGGCGCACGCGATCGCTGCGTCGATCGGACTGGAGCTGCACGCGGGCGGCAGCGGCGGCGCGAGCGACGGCAACTTCACTGCCGCGCTGGGAGTGCCGACGCTCGACGGACTGGGCGCGGCAGGATCGGGCCTGCACGCCGCCGACGAGCAGGTGATCATCCGCTCGCTGCCACGCCGGGCGGCGCTGCTGGCGGCCCTGCTATGTCAGTGGGAAATGACCGGCGCCTAACATCCCCTCGCCGCGAAAACAGGAGCGAAACATGCGCTACGCGCTCGACTTGCCGAATATGGGGCCATTCGCTGACCCGCGACTGCTGATCGATCTGGCGCGCGACGCCGAGCGGGCCGGGTGGGACGGCTTTTTTCTGTGGGATCACCTCGGCGGGCGCGAGCTGAACCTGCCGCTGGTCGATCCCTGGGTCGCGCTGGCGGCAATCGCGGCCAGCACGGAGCGGATCCGCCTGGGGACGATGGTCACGCCGCTGCCGCGCCGCCGCCCGTGGAAGGTCGCCCGCGAGACGGTTTCGCTCGACCGGCTGTCCGGCGGGCGGCTGATTTTCGGCGTGGGCCTGGGCAGCGGACGGCCTTCGGAGTGGGCGAACCTCGGCGAGGAAACGGACTTCAAGCGGCGCGGCGCCATGCTCGACGAGGCGCTGGCGGTGCTGGACGGGCTGTGGTCGGCGCAGCCGTTCACCTTCCACGGCGCGCACTACGCTGTCGAGAGCGTGGAATTCCTGCCGGGGCCGCTCCAGCAGCCGCGCATCCCGGTCTGGGTCGCGGGCTACTGGCCGAACAAAGCGCCTCTCCGGCGCGCGGCGCGCTGGGATGGGCTGTACCCGCTGTTTCCCGGCGCGGACGAGGCGGACTGGCTGCCGCTGTTCCGCGAGGCGGTCGCTTTCGTGCGCGAGCAGCGCGGCGACGATCCCGCGCCGTTCGACATCCTGCACCGGGGCACGACGCCGGGCGACGATCC
>JADLHR010000357.1 GCA_020848665.1 Anaerolineae bacterium | reverse complement strand
GCCTGGTAGATTTCGCGACCGGCTGGCACGCCGCCGGTGAACGAGATGGCCTGGACGCGCGGACTTTCGACGATGCTCATGCCGACCGAGCGACCGCCGCCGGTCACGAAATTCAGCACGCCGGGTGGCAGGCCGGCTTCTTCCAGGATTTCAACCAGCCGCGCCACGCACAATGGCGTCAGGCTGGCGGGCTTGAAGATGATAGCGTTGCCGCTGATCAGCGCCGCGCCAATCTTCCAGATCGGGATCGCCGTCGGAAAGTTCCAGGGCGTGATGCAGCCCACCACGCCGATTGGCTGGCGAACTGTCATGCAGAACTTGCTGGGAAGCTCCGAGGGCGTCGTCTCGCCGAACAGCCGGCGGCCTTCGCCCGCGATATATTCGAGAAAGTCAATCGCTTCCTGCACGTCGCCTTTGCCCTCGGCGATCACCTTGCCCATTTCGGTCGTGACCAGCTCGCCCAGCTCTTGTTTGCGGGCGCGCATGATCTGGGCTGCGCGCAGCAGAATCTCACCGCGCCGGGGCGGGGGCGTGCGCTTCCAGGCGGGGAAGGCGGCCTCGGCGGCGTCGATCGCGCGCTCAACGTCGCCTGGCGTGCCCTGCGGGAAGGTGGCGAGCACGCGCCCGTCGATCGGGCTGCGCGTCTCGAAGCGCTGGTCGCTTTCCGACGCTACCCACTCGCCGTTAATGTACAGCCCGTAGTCCTTCAATTCGTGCCTCCTTGAATGGCTTTGCTTGAATGGCTTTGAACAATAAAAGCTTTCTACACGTGCGACGATGGTTATACCCGGCAGCGCGTGAGCTGGAGCGGCAATGTCAGCGGAGGCGAGGCTCGCGGCGCGGCGAGGGTCTAACGTGATTTTAGCAGGAAATCGGGCGCCGGTCCCAGGCGGACGCGTGCGGCGCTCAGGGGCGGTGCGACGTGTCGAGCCGGCACTGCGTTAGCCCCAGCCAGCGCGAAATTCGCGTGCGGTGACGCGCCACCAGGCGGTAGAACGGCTCGGCCAGCAGGCTGATGGGCGGCAGCGCGCCGATCCTCCCGGCCCACGCCCACAGCCCCGGCATCCGGCGCATGATCTCGAACACGGCGCGCGCGCCATGCCAGCGCGTGCCATCCGGCTCGGCCACATAGACCGCGCGCGCCGCCATCTCGCGCGTCAGGCCGGGCGAGAGCGCGGCGAGATCGGCGCGCTGGTAGGCGATGAAGCGCAGGCGGCGCGCAAAATCGCGGTCGGCGGCGACCTGCGCGAGTCGCTGGCAGACACCGCAGTCGCCATCGAACACCACGGTGATGGAAACAGGGGCAGGGGGCATCGGCGGCGGTTCCGTGTGATCGTCGGAGCTTATTGATTGTAGCAGAATCACGCGCCTGACAGCGACAAACCGCGAGGCGCGCGTCAACAGCGGCGCCATTCCCGGCTGGCTTTGCTACAATCTGAATTGTGTCAACTTCACGCTTTTTTGGAGGGTTCAGAATGCCTGTACGGTATGGAGAAGCGGTGTGGAACGGCTCGTTTCGTGAGGGCAGCGGCACAATGACCGTCGGGAGGGGCGTGTTCGAAGGCCCCTATTCCGCCGGGTCGCGCTTCGAAGAGTCCGCCGGGACTAACCCGGAAGAATTGCTGGCGGCGGCGCACGCCGGCTGTTTCTCGATGGCCTTCGCGCTGGGCCTGGGCCGCGCCGGTTATCAGCCGGAGAGCATCCGCACTACGGCAGACGTTCACATCGAGAAAGTTGGCGACGGCTTCAAGATTACGCGGGTCGATCTGAAGACGCGGGCGCGCATCCCCGGCATCGACCGCGACGCCTTTATGCAGCAGGCCAAGGCGGCCAAAGCTGGCTGCCCGGTCTCGCAGTTGTTCCAGGGCGCCGAGATCACGCTTGACGCGCAGCTTGAAGGCTAGCGCGGCTGGCGCATCAGCGGTACAACTCGCCGGGCGTAGTTTGCCCGGCGTTTTATTGCGGGGACGGTTCAGGCAGGCGAAATTGGAGACAAGGAACACAGGCATGGCGAATCATTTGCAGCACGAGACAAGCCCGTACCTGTTGCAGCACGCCGCTAACCCGGTGGACTGGTATCCCTGGGGCGATGAGGCGTTCGAGGTAGCGCGCCAGCAGGACAAGCCAATCCTGCTCAGCATCGGCTACTCGGCCTGCCACTGGTGCCACGTCATGGCGCATGAGAGCTTTGAGGACCCGAAAACCGCTGCCTACATGAACCAGCACTTCGTCGCGATCAAGGTTGACCGCGAGGAGCGCCCCGATGTGGATGACATCTACATGCAGGCGACGCTGGCTTTCAACCGGGGACAGGGCGGCTGGCCGATGACCGTCTTCCTCACGCCGGACGGGCACCCGTTCCACGCCGGGACATATTATCCGCCAGAGCCGCGCTACGGCATGCCGAGCTTTCGCCAGGTGATGGAAGCGGTCGTGGACGTGTTCCGCAACAAGCGCGACGAGGTCGAGCAGACCGGGCGCGGCATCATCGCGGAGTTGTCACGCGAGCAGATCGGGTCACCACAGGGCGCTGACCTGTTGACGACCGATCTGCTTGACGACGCGGCGGACACGCTCATTCGCCGCGCTGACCCGGTTCACGGCGGCCTGACGCGCGACAAGCCGAAGTTCCCGAATCCGATCAACCTCGAATATCTGCTGCGCTTCCATCACGCAACCGGCAGCGAGCCGGCGCTGCAAGCCGTCCTGCTGGCGCTGCGCAAGATGGCCGACGGCGGCCTCAACGACCAGCTTGGCGGCGGCTTCCACCGCTACAGCGTGGACGAACGCTGGCTGGTCCCACACTTCGAGAAGATGCTCTACGACAACGCGCTGCTGGCGCGGGTCTATCTGCACGCTTTCCAGCTTTCCGGCGACATCTTTTTCCGCGAGGTGGCCGAAGATACGCTTGATTACATCCTGCGCGAGATGACTTCGCCCGCCGGGGGATTCTACAGCGCGCAGGACGCTGACTCCGAGGGCGAGGAAGGCAGGTTCTACGTCTGGACGATGCCCGAAATCCGCGCTGCGCTGGACGGCGTGGCCGAGCACCTGGACGCGCTGCTAATCTACTGGGGCGTCAGCGCGGCAGGTAATTTTGAGGGCCGGAACATCCTGCACGTGGCGGATATGCTGGAGCGCGTCGCGGTGCGGCACGGGCTGACGGTCGAGCAGATGCGCGAGGACGTGGCCGCTGCCAAAACGGTGCTGTTCACCCTGCGCAAGCAGCGCGTAGCCCCGGCGCGCGACGAGAAGATTCTGGCGGCGTGGAACGGCATGACGCTCGCGGCGCTGGCCGAAGCAGCGCGCGTGCTGGGCCGCGATGACTACCGCGAGGCGGCGGTCCGCAGCGCGGATTTCCTGCTGCGCGAGATGGCGACGCCCGATGGCCGGTTGTGGCGCACGCATAAGGATGGCGTCAGCAAGATCAACGGTTACCTCGAAGATTATGCGCACGTGATCGACGGGGTGCTGGAGTTGTACATGACGACCTTCGAGCCGCGCTGGTTCGCCGAGATGCAGCGGCTGGTAGACACGGTGCTGGCGCACTTCCGCGCCGACGAAGGCGGCTTCTACGATACCAGCGACGATCATGACGCGCTGGTCATGCGCCCGCGCAGCGTGCAGGATAATGTCATGCCGTCCGGCAGCGCGCAGATGGCGTATAACCTGCTGCGGCTGACCGGCTGGACCGGTGAGACGCGCTACGAGGATGCGGCGCTCAGCGTTTACCGCACGCTCGGCGCGGCGCTGGGCGAGTACCCGATGGTGTTCGGGATGATGCTGATCGGCGTGGATCTGTACCTGCGGCGCCCGGTCGAGATCGCGCTGGTAGGCGACCCGGCCCAGCCGGAGATCGGAGCGATGCTGCGCGTGGTGCGGGAGCCATACCGCCCGCTGGCGCTGGTCGCGCTCTCGCCGGGCAATGCCGGACCGGATGCGATCCCGGCGCTGCTGCGCGGGCGGACGCTGCGCGAGGGCAGCCCGGCGGCATATGTCTGCGAGAATTTCGTGTGCGCCGCGCCGGTCACATCGTCGGCGGCGCTGGCGGCGCAGCTTAACCGCACCGCGCCGGAGCGCGGCCTCACGGCGGGGCGTTAGCCGACCGCTTCGGCGCCGTACAGGTTGCGATAGACGCTGTACTGCTCGTAAATGCGGCGGACGTAGGTGCGCGTTTCGTCGTAGGTGATCGTCTGCACGAATAGGTCGAGGTCCGGGCCGGAGATGCCGAGCCACTGCATCGCGTTGCCGGGACCGCCGTTATAGCCCGCCAGCGCGACGTAGGGCAGGTTATCGACCTGGTCAAGCACCCAGCGCAGGTAAAATGTGCCGAACTTGACGTTGATGTACGGGCGGTATACATCGCTGTTCTGGTAGTTCGGCCAGCGCATTTGCAGCGCGATCCACTCGCCGGTGTCCGGGATGATCTGCATCAGACCCTGCGCTGTGGCGAACGAGGTCGCCAGCCCTTCAAACAGACTCTCTTGGCGGATCAGCGCGAAGACCAGCAGCGGGTCGAGGTTGTTCGCCTGCGCTTCGGGCAGCACCAGGTCCCTGAAGTAGACAGGATAGCGCAGCCGGGCGATCAGGCGCGGCGCTGCCTGGTCGTCCACCTTCGCGTCGGTCAGCAGCGTTGCCGCCGCCGTGATCGAGAGCTTGTTCAGCCCCATTTCGCGGAAATACATTGCGAGCTGGTAGGTCGCCAGCGGATCATCGCGCCGGTCCACGCGCAGCGCCTCGAACTCGTCCTCGGCGGCGGAATAATCCGCTACGGCCATCAATTCCTGGCCGCGCACCAGGCGCGGGTCTGCCTTGAGGGCGTCACTAAGCGGGTAGAGCGCGCCTTCCTGCGGGATCGCGAACGTTGCGCGCAGCCACGCCTCTGCCTCAGCGATCTCGGCGGCTTCGTCCGACTCGAAATTGACCCCGGCAGGCGGAGTGAACGGCGCGCGCCCATGCAGCAGATCGTCGGCGCGCAGGCTGTAGTAGCCACCGGGGTCAGCGGCGGCGGCGGCCTGGAACGCCTGGCGCGCCAGGTCTTCCTTGCCGTCGCGCTGGTACAGGCGCCCGACCCACAGGAAGGCGGCAGCCTTGTTCTCGCCGGTGCCGATGGTCGCCAAACGGCTGAACAGCAGCGCGGCCATGCCGGTGTTGCCCTGGTTGACGGCCAGCGTCGCACCCATGTACAACCCTTCCTGCGCCCAGGTCGAGCCGGGATGGCTCTGCCCCAGCGTGTCGAAGGTCGCCAGCGCGCGCTCCAGGTTGTTCTGCGTGCTGTAAAGGTAACCGGCGCGCCACAGGGCCTCGGCGGCTTCGGGCACGTCCGGATGCGCGGTGGCGAAGGCGAGATACTTCTCGATCGCGCCGCTGGTATCGCCGCCGACGAACAGCGTACGGCCCTGTTCCAGATGCGCCTGCCCAAACGCCGGGTCAGCCGGGTAGGTGTCGATCACGGTCTGGAAGGTGGTTGTCGCCGCCTGCGCGTTGCCGATCTCGCGGTAAGCCTGGCCGAGCATCATCAACAGCTCGACCGGTGCGGTCCCGGTCTGGCTGGTGTACTCGTTGAACAACTGGATCGCGGACTGGTAATCCTTGTTGTTAAAGCTGATGACTGCTCGCTCATAGGTATCGACCGGCAGCCCGGCGTCGAGCAGAATGCCCATCGCCTGGTAGGCCGCGTACGTAGAGGGGTAGTCGGCGACGATTTGCTGGAGACGCGCGTAACCCGCGTTCGTGTTCCCCGCGCCGATCTGAACCTGCGCCGCCTGGAGCATGATACTGGCGCGGTAGGGCGCGTTTTTGGCGTCATTCAGAATCGCGTCGTACTGCGCGACCGCCTGCGCGGGCTGCCCGGTGTTGAGATAACTGGCTGCCAGCCGCTCACGCAGCGCCACAAGCGAGGTCAGCTCGCGGGTGGCACTGGCGGCTTTGGCGTAGGCGTCGAGCGATTGCTCAGGCTGGCCGAGCGCGAGGTGCGCGTCGCCGATCCGCTCATAGGCGTAGCTGTCGATCAGGCCGGGGCGCAGCGACAGGTATGCGGTGAAGTCGTCAATCGCGCGCTGCCACTGGCTGAGGCCGAGATAGGCGTCGCCGCGCAAAAAGTGCGCCTGCGGCGCGCGCGCGTCGTCCGG
>JADLHR010000356.1 GCA_020848665.1 Anaerolineae bacterium | reverse complement strand
TGGCCGTTCTCATCGAAGTACTGCGCGCCCATGCTGATCGCCGGACCCGCGAAGCGGTGCCCGCTGCGATCCATTGCGAAGCCGAAGACATCCGGCCCAACAGCGTCGGCGACTGTTTTGCAGGTCTGTCCCCATTCTTCCCAGCTCACCTGCTCGCTTGTATCGCTGGGCACTTCCACCCCGGCCTGCTCGAACAGGGTGCGGTTGATGTACATGCCGGTCACGGTAAGCTGCGTCTGGAAGCCAAAAATGCCTTCCTCGTCGCCTGGCTGGCGCAGCCAGGTCAGGTATGGGCCAAAGTTATCTTCCCAGTAGGCTGCATCAGACAGATACGGGCGCAGGTCGAGATAGTACTGCGACAGCCCGCCCAGGTCGGTCACCCGCGCGATATCTGGGCCTTCGCCGGCTTCCAGTTGGAGCGGCAGGTTTTCGAGAATCGCCGAGTAGGGCACGGTATCGACCACGACTGTGATGTCAGAATTGTCGGCCTCGAAGCGATCGAGCAGGTCGCGCAGCACTGCGCCTTCGTTGCCGTCATCGTACCAGGTGATGCGCAGCTCGACCGGCTCCTGCGCCGCGCTCGGCGCTAATGGCAGCGCCAGAACGGCGATCAGCACAAGCATCAAAGCGGTGCGGAGCTTCATCGGATACACTCCTTCAATAATGATTCACATGGCTCATATCTGGCTGGAATATTGGGCGGTCGGACACGATGTGCGTGCGGCCCCTCCTTTCACGGGTTGCGCTAGTAACTCTATTAAACCCTGTTTGCCCCAAGTCCGATAGAGACTGAACAGATATTGAGGCGCAACACTGGTGCGTTTCACCCACTGGGCGATGTAGGTGTGCCCGACGCCTTCACAACCGGCCCTCGCCAGATGCCTGCGCCGCGATCCGCTCGATCAGGTCGAAGGTGGCTTCAGCCTCGGCCACCTGCTGATCGAGCCGAGCGCGCAGGCGACCTCGGCGGCTCGGCGTGCAGTTCCCCCAGGGACCGGCCGCGTCCAGCGCAGCGTGCCAGTTGCGGCGCTTGGCCTGCGGCGTATCCCATCGGCGCAGCGCTTCGAGGAACGGCCACAGGCACGCCGCGTAACGCACATGAGCCGACAGCAGTAGCGCCTTTAACACAAACGTGTCCCGATCAGGCTCCAGCGGGTTCAGCCGGGGGATGCCGTAGCGCGCATCGTGCAGCGCGTCGAGGCCGGGTGCCAGCCACCAGGCGCAGGTGTTCAGGATCAGCTCCTGCACGTGCGGCCAGGCGACAACGTTGCGGAAGCGCACAGTCAGCGACTCGCGGAAGGCCGGGTCGATGTCAGCGAAGCCGGTCTGCCCCGGCACGCCCGACTGGAAATACCCGGCGTTGCGCTGCGTGTCTTCATCACGGCCATGCAGCGCAACTTCGCCCGGCAGGCCCTCGGCCAGAACCAGGTCAGGATGCGTGCTGTCCGCGCGCATCGTCCAGCCGAGGGGCCGCGTGAATTCCTGCGCAAACAAGTCCGGATCGCGCTTCCACAGCATCCACAGAAAGTGCAGCAGCGCCCCGCCATGCGCGTTGAACTGAATCGGCCCCAGGCTGATGCCTGCTTCGAGGTCGTAGGCGTTGACCGCCTCAATCCGGCCCTCGCGCCCGGCGATCACGGGCAGATAGCAGTCTGGCTCGGCGATAGGGTAGCGGGGCAGAGGCAGCGTGACTGCGTCGTGCGAGCCAACCGCCGCGCCGCGAAACTGGCGGTCGGGCTGATCCACGCGCCACACGGAGAACACCGACGCTGCGTGATAGGCCATCAGCAGGCGCAGGGCTGGCATGGACAGGCTCGCCAGCCAGCTCTCGGTCAGCGGAGCGCCCAGGCTCGACAGGTGCGGCGCTGCTGAGAGCAGCCGGGCAATCCACTGCTGCCGCTGATCGTCGCGGTCCTCCTCGCCGAGCGCGTAGTATTCGCGCGCCCGCGAAAGCTGCACCCAGCGCGCCGCAGGCTCATAGGGATGTGACGGCATGTAGACCGTCTCTCCGCCAGTCACCAGCAGGCAGACTTCGCGCACGGCCTCGAATTCCAGCACGAGCGGCTGGCCGATCACGACCGGTGAGCGCCAGGGGAAGACGCTGAATGTATTGCCCGCGAACAGGTGGCCGGTGATCACGCAGTTCTCGCGGCGGCTGAGCGCGTAGCGCAGCGCGTCGTCGGCGCTGGTGGTCATATGGACCGGCGCGGCTGGCGCGGGCTGAACGGTGATGGCGTGCTGCTCAAGGCGAATTGCGCCGAACGGTTGAACCAGCCGCGCCGGAGCAGCGTTCAGGTCCTGCTCGATGAGATTGTCCGGAGTGTCCGGTTCATCCGGCTCGAAGCTGAAGTCGAATTGTGGCTTATCCATGCGCGACGTTATCCTTGTGGCGTGCGGTCGTGGCGATCCTTTGGCCCGGCGCTGCTGCCGTCAAGGATACCACACTTCGTTTTGGCACGCGGCCCGCGCCGGTTGCCGCGCGCCCGAAATGGCGCTACCCTTTGCCCGGGCTGTCTGATGCTCGGAAAGTGGGCGCCGCAGCAGCGCGCAGGTGCGCCGGATGGCACACAGAGTCTTATT
>JADLHR010000355.1 GCA_020848665.1 Anaerolineae bacterium | reverse complement strand
GTGCGGTTATGATCGGCGTCACTGCTGGTGTCGAGCACATGGATCGGCGCGGCCTGCTGCATGGCGCGGACGATCGCTTCGACCACATCGGGCCGGCGGCCTTCGCTGAAATTCGGGATACATTCCACCAACGGTCGTTTGGCTGCCATACATTGTCGCGCGGCGCGGCCTCAGCGCAGGCCGGTCCCGCGCAGCCCCTTTCTTTGGGAGAGCGATTAGCGATCTGTTCCTGGCTAACGGCTAATGGCTAATTGCCAATAACTGGCTGCTTAACTGCTACCGCAGCCACGGGGCTTTGTCAAATCGAATACGAAAAACAGCGGCTGGCGCCGGGCCGGGTGAGGCGGGGCTTGCGCGCGGCGCGATCCCGGTTACGATTCACGCCAGGACCGGTATGTTGAGGAGGGGGTGGCGCACATGGACATCTCGCGCTTGCGCGGCATCATTCCCCCGCTGGCGACGCCGCTGTACGCGGATGGAACGCTGAACACCGGCGCGATCCCGGCGCTGGTCGAATATGTTCTGGCGGCGGGCGTGCACGGCGTCTTCGCCACCGGCAGTCAGGGCGAGGCGTTCGCGCTGTCCGCCGACGAGAAGCGGCAGGTGCTCGACGCGGTGTTGGCGGCGGCTAATGGGCGCGTCCCGGTGATGGCCGGAACCGGCGCGATTACCACGCGCGACGCGGTTGCGCTGTCGCGGGCGGCGGAGAGCGCCGGGGCGGACTGCCTGTCGGTCATCACGCCATATTTCGTCACGCCGGCGCAGGACGAGCTGTACGCGCATTTCGCCGAGGTCGCGTCTGCCGTGTCGATCCCCGTGCTGGCGTATTCCAACCCCAGCCGGACGGGCGGCGTGCGCCTGACTCCGGACACGCTGGCGCGGCTGGCGGCGGACTGCCCAAACATCGTGGGGATCAAGGACTCCGGCGGTGACCTGGCGGAGATGGCGGCCATGATCCGCGCCTGCCCGCCCGGCTTTCGTGTGTTCGTCGGGCGCGATTCGCTGCTTTACGGCGCGTTGTGCTATGGCGCGGTCGGGACGGTTGCGCTGTCTGCCAACCTCGTGCCGGAGTTGTTCGTCGGCGTCTACGAAGCCTTTGGCGCGGGCGATCACGCGCGGGCGCGGGCCTTGCAGGATCGTATCACGCTGCTGCGCGAGTCGCTGCCGGGAATCGGCTCGTATCCCGCGCCGGTCAAGGCCGGGCTGGCGCTGCTTGGCGTGCCGGTCGGACCGCCGCGCCGCCCGATTTTTCCGCTGAATGAGGCGCAGACCGAGCGTCTGCGCGCCCTGCTGCGGCAGGTCGGGAAGGATGTATAAGGTCGCTCAGACACGCAGCGCCGCCATCCGCCGCGACTCGCGCGCGCTGATCCACACCGTCCAGGGCAGGCACAGCGCGATTAAGCCAGTTGCCAGCCAGAAGATGCCGCTCAGGTCGATTACCGGCAGCAGCGCGTAAGCCAGCAGCGGCCCCGCCGCGCTGCCAATATCGCCAACGGTATTGATCACACCCAGGACGCGGCCCTGCTGGCCGTGCGGCGCGTAATCGCCCACCAGCGTCATGACCTGCGTTTGCAGCACGCTGGTCGCCGCCGCGCCGAGCATCGTCGCCAGCACGATCACCGCGCCGAAGCCGGTTGCAGTCAGCGCCAGCGCGACCACGCCGAGCGCCAGCGCGCCGCTCGCCAGCAGCCAGCGGTTGCCAGTCCGATCCGAGATCCAGCCGGACAGCGGCGACGCGATCAGGCCGAGGACCTGGTTGGCAGCATACAGCCCGCCTGTGAACGACGCGAGCGGGATGACCAGCCCGATCAGCAGAATCGTTTCGCCGATGCGCTGCTCCAGCAACAGCGGCAGCGTCGCGCCCAGGAAGCCGATGAAGATCAGCCAGTTGACGCCGAGCAGCGCGACCGCTGTGCCCAGCGGCAGCAGCGACGACCGCCACGTGCCAATGTATTCCGCCCCGCCGTCCACTGCCGCATGACCGCTTGCCGGGTGCGCGGGCCGGACCGGGCGCGTCTCCGGCAGCAGCAGCAGCCACATCAGCGCCGCGCCGAAGGTGATCGCCGAGCAGACACGCAGCGCCGGGCTGTAGCCAAGCCAGTCGGTCAGCACGCCGCCGATCAGCGCCGCGCCGCCCGACCCGATGAAAAACCACATCTGCAGGCGCCCAATGTAGCGCCCGCGCCGCTCGCGCGGGGCCAGGTCGAGCACCATCGTGCTCGCGCCAAGCCACACACCCGCCCAGGCCGTGCCCCATAGCAGCCGCCCGATCAGCAGCGTCCAGAAGCCGGGGATGGTGTATAGCAGCGATGACAGCGCTCCGATAAACAGCGCCGGGACCAGCATCCGGCGGCGCGGCACGCGCTCGATCAGCACCCCCGCCGGGCCGTTGATCACGATGCGGATCAGGCGGTTGGCGGACAGCATCAGCCCGACATCGGCCAGCGCGATCCCGGCGGCCTTAGTGTGCGTTGGCAGCACGACGTACAGCGTCAGATCGCCGAGCAGCGAGATCGCTACGCCCAGGCCGATGATCAGCAGCGCACGGTCGTGCGAGAACCCCTGGCGCCAGGCGGCCAGGCGTTCACTAGTCAAGGAAGGCTTCTCGCACTGGCTGGCCGTCCCACGTGTCGGGTGGCGTCAGGCCGAGCGCGTGCGCGATCGTGGCAGCGGTGTCAGCCAAATGAACCGGCCCGCTCAGCGCGTGCCCACGCCGGATCGCCGGGCCACTGATGATCCAGGGGATGATCGTGTCTTCGGGCGCGTCGCCGTAATGCGTGCGGCCGTTCCCGCCGTGATCAGCCAGCAGCAGGAAAGTGATCCGGTCACGCAGGCGAGCCGCGCCGAGCCGGTCCAGCAGGATGCCGAGCGCGCGGTCCATCGCCTCGATGGCATCGAGATAGGGGCGTGACATCCAGCCCGCATCGTGCCCGGCGATATCGCTCGCCTGCATGTACAGAAAGGTCAGATCAGGCTGTTCGCGCGCGATATAGCCAGCGGCGTCGGCGGCCAGGAGCGCGTCTACGTCCTCGCCGGGACGCGCTGCGCGCAGCAGGCTGTATTCGAGGCTGCCCGGCGCGGCGAGGTCACGCAGTTCGCCCCAACTGTAGAACATGGCGGTGTGCAGCCCGCCAGCGTGCGCCACGTCGAGGATGCTGGGATAGGCGCTGGCGGCCGGGTTGAACGTGTTTTCGGTTACGCCGTGCCTGTCCGGCGCGACGCCGCGAAACATGGTGTTGTGCGTCGGGAGCGTGTAGCTGGGGACGACCGAGCGCGCTTCCCACGAATAGGCGCCGTTTTGCCAGAGCGTGTCGGCGTGCGGCGTGCGGGCCTGCGCCAGTCCGTCCGGGCGGCATCCGTCAAAGACGATCAGAACGACTGGTGTTTTGGAAGGCATGATGAACGATTACCTCTCGGACAGGTGAGACCGCGCGGAAGCACGCGCAACGGCGGCCTGCCGCGCGCAGTGCCGCCGTGAGCACTGATGGTAGCGCAAAAGCGACGCGTTGCAACAGGTGTTTGGCGACTCGGTGGAGGAAATTGCGGAGTCAGGAGTCATACAAGCTGGCAGAATGGCCTGTTATAACATACAATGTAAGTATTGGCCTCGGCCTTTACCGGTTACCGGTATGAATGCTCTTGTTCGAAGCTAATACGTTGTGGTCTTTGAGCACCCTGTTCGTCGCGCTTTCTCCTGGGCGCCGGATCAAGGGAACATATCGTTCGATTTTGCACAATCCGTTGACACACTGAAAGGAGGTCGCAATCGGCTAGCGCATTAATCCCTGGTCAACGGAGAATCACGACGATTGAAGTGTGTTTTTTGCGGCGCTGGGTTCGAGGCTCGGCGCTGGCACGCAGGCTGTGTTACACCGCCAGTTATCGCCAATCCTGCCGCAACTTATATCCCACTGAAGGAGATTCGCATGAAGAAGGTCATTTTTGCAATGGTCATGATGGCGCTTGTTCTGGCTCTGGCCGCGCCGTCGGGCGCGATTCAGGCGCAGGACCCAGTCAAGATCGAGGTCTGGATCGCCTTCAGCGACTATCGCCTGGACTGGGTGAAAGAGGTCGCTGAAGAGTTCAACGCCATGTTCCCGCAGTATCAGGTGAACATCGTTGGCGGTATGAGCTACGAGGAGATGTTCGCCCAGGTGTCGGTTGCGGCGGAGCAGAATGCGCTGCCCGGCGTGATCCACTTTAACGAGGCGAGCACGCAGGACGCCCGCGACAGCGGCAACTTCAAGCCGATCGCGCAGGCGCTGGGCGACCGCACCGAGGTCAACGGGCTGGCGATCGATTTCGACGACATCATCGAACCCACGACCGCCTACTACACCCTCGACGGCAACTGGACCAGCTTCCCGTGGAACACCTCCTCGGCGATCTGGTTTTCGAACATGAACTTCGTCAACGCGGCGGGCTTCGACACGCCGCCCGCCACCTGGGCGGACGTTGACGAATACTGCGCCGGCATTATGGCGCTGGACAATGCCCCTGAGTACTGCTGGACGTTCCCCAACTACGGCTGGTTCTTCGAGCAGTGGCTGGCGCAGCAGGACGCGCTGTTCGTAAACAACGACAATGGCCGCGCTGACCGCGCGACCGAGGTCGCCTTCAACAGCGACGCTGGCCTGGCGATCTTCAACTGGCTGAACGACCAGTACGACAAGGGCTACCTCTACTACAGCGGCGCGCAGGGCGGCGATTCCTGGGGCACCGTCGATCAGGCGTACCAGACCCAGAGTGTCGCTATGGCCGCTTACAGCAGCTCCGACACGACCCTCTACACCAGGATGGGTGAAGAAAACGGCTTCACGACCGTCGCTTCCTTCCTGCCCTACAACCAGGAAACCGGCTGGACCGGCAACCTGATCGGCGGCGGGTCGCTGTGGCTGGTCGACGGCCTTACCCCAGAGGTGGAAGAGGGCGCGCTGACCTTCATGATCTTCCTCTCGAACACTGAGCATGCGGCTGCGTGGCACCAGTTGACTGGCTACGTTGCCGTTCGTGAGAGCGCCAACCAGATGCTCGAAGAAGAGGGCTGGTTTGCCGAGAACCCCAACCAGACCGTGGCGATGCAGCAGTTGGTGCAGAGCACCGTGACCCCGGCGACCAGCGGCGCGCTGGTGGGCGGCTTCCCGGCGATCCGCAACGCCGTGACCGGCGCGACCGACCGCCTGTTCCTGACCGATGAAGACCCGGCAGGGTTGCTCGATAAGGCCGCGTCTGAAGCGAACGTGATCATCGAGGAGTACAACCTGCTCAACGCCCCGTAACCGGTGGTGGTGCATCTCCGAATAGACGGGTGGGGGCACGCGCTGCCCCCACCCTTGCCATTTCACCGCAACTTGAAGGATTCGCTATGATTATCTCTCCGCTGCTTTTAGTGCTGGCTGGTGCCCTGGTGGGCGCCGTGGTGATCGGCTTCGTCTTCTCTAGCGCGGCTCATCGCGGCCTGCTGGGCGCCGTGCTCGGCGCGGGCGCGGGCGCGCTCGGCTCGCTTATTTGTATGCTCCCGCTCGATTACTGCATGTTCGAGGCCGAGCGCAAGTCGATCGATGTCATCTTTGGCGTGGCGCTGGTCGGGCTGGGCGTGCTGCTGGCGCTGGCGCCGGTCGCATGGCTGAGTGGAAAACTGCTGCGCCGTGAGAGCCTAGTCTCGGCCACATCCCAGCCCACACAGGGCACCTTTCGCCACTGGTGGATCGCGCTGCCGCTGCTCGCCCCTACGCTGACGATTCTGGTGCTGTTTCTGTATTACCCCTCGGTCGAAACGCTGCGGCTCTCGACCATGCTGTCGCGGCTGGGGGCGCGGCGTGAGGCGTTTGTCTGCGTGGACAACTATACGCGGCTGTTTGAGGGCAGCGCCTACTTCGATGTGGTGGCGCGCACCGTCTATATGTCTTTCTTCATCGTGGTGCTGAGCATGGCGATCGGGCTGCTGATCGCGACGATGGCCTACCTGCCAGTCAAGGGCGCGTCGATCTACCGCACGCTGCTGGTCTGGCCCTACGCCATCTCTCCAGCGGTGGCGGGCATTATCTTCCTGCTGATGTTCAACCCGACAGGCGGCATCGTCAACTACTTTCTCAAGAACTGGTTTGGTGTGCGACCGGGATGGCTGAATGACCCCAGCCTGGCCCCCTGGACGATCATCATATCGAGCGTGTGGAAGTCCATCGGGTTCAATATTCTGTTCTACATCGCAGCGCTGCAAAATGTGCCGGTCGATCTGATCGAAGCCGGGGCGATTGACGGCGCGGGTTTGCTGCGGCGCTTCTGGCACATCGTCTGGCCGCTGCTTTCGCCGACGACCTTCTTCCTGTTGATCACCAACCTGACCTATGCCTTCTTTGACACCTTCGCCACCATCGACTACCTGACGCCGGGCGGCGGGCCGCTGCAATCCACCACGACCATGATGTACCAGGTGATCCGCCTGGGCGTCGATAACAACGACCTCGGCAAAGCCGCCGCGCAGTCGGTAGTGCTCTTTCTGATGGTGATCGGCATCACGGTGCTGTCGTTCCGCACGGGCGGACGCCAGGTCACCTACGGAGCGTAAGCCATGACGAGCCTTTCTTCTCCTACGACCTCGGCACAGGCCAACGTCTCTTCGCTGCGCCGCACGCTGCGCGCCTGGATTCCGAAACGGTGGTACGCGCACATCATCCTATCGATCTCGTGTCTGGTGCTCGGCATCCCGCTGTTTTATTCGATTATCGTCGCCACGCAGAACAACTCGGACGTTTACAGCTACCAGTTCACCTTCGGAGAGTCACTGCGCGACAACTGGAAAATGGCGTTTGAGATGCGCGGCCTGCATGAATACATGCTCAACAGCGTGATCATGACCGTAGCAATCACGGTGGGCAAGACGGTGTTCTCGCTGCTGGCCGGGCTGGCGTTTGTCTACTTCCGCTTTCCGGGCAAGTGGCTGGTGTTTGGCTTCGTGCTGATCACACTGATGATGCCGACCGAGGTCTTCATCATCGCGCTGTTCCGGTACATCAACCGGATCGGCTGGGCCAACACCTATCTGGCGCTGATCGTGCCGTTTATGGCAAGCGCGACAGGAGCTTTTCTGTTTCGACAACACTTCGCCAGTATTCCGGCAGAGCTGTCCGAAGCGGCGCAGCTCGACGGCGCCAACCCGCTCCAGTTCCTGCTGCGTGTCCTGATCCCGATTAGCTGGAACACTATCGGCGCGCTGGCAGTGGTGCAGTCGATCTACGCCTGGAATATGTATACGTGGCCCAACATGATCATCTCTGACCCCAGCCTGGACGTGGTTCAGGTGGGCCTTAGCGCGCTGCGCACCGGGGATGCCTCGACGCAGTACGGCCCGTTGATGCTCGGCGCGGTGATCGCCAGCCTGCCACCCGTGATTATCTTCATCCTGCTCCAGAAGCAGTTTATGAGCGGCTTTACGCTCACGCGCGACAAGTAACACGCGCTCTTCGCGGTTCACAGGGGCTTCTGGCGCGCTTCTCCAGGCAGAAGCCCCGCTCCCTTGTATATTTTGCACAATCCGGTTGTTCGGTTTCCGAGAGAGGATTCGGTATGGTTGCCGCCATTGTGCTCGTTGGGCCGGCGCGGCTGCATGTAAGACCCTCGGTTTGACAGACCTTGACAGAGATTGCTACTATTTGCGGCCATTACCGGATTCGCTTCTCTGGTAGATGAGTCCCGCGCGGCGTACGGGGTCCGGTCCGGCTCGTTTAATCTCCGGCGCTGACGCCGGGCGCGGCGCAGGTGCGAAGAGGAGGCCAAAAGGACAATCGAAGACGAGCGCACTGCCTACTCCCCACCTCGGCTCTAACCGTTGTGTCAGAGCTAATCGTCAGGCAGAAGTCTTGTGCTAGCCGTTTCAAAGACTAGAGGAGAGAGACACACCATGCAACACGTAAAACATCTTCGTTTTGTACTGCTCGTCGCGCTGCTCTTGGCAGCCATCAGCCCGGTTTACGCGCAGGATGACGAGAACCTGGTCGTGTTTGCGCCGGGCGACGCGGTCAAGGTCGCCCTGGTGACCGACCTGACCGGCCCGATCGCCGAGATGGGCCTTGACATCCAGCAGGGCGCCGAGATCGCGCTGATGGAAGTGAACGAAGCGGGCGGCATCCAGGGCTTCCCGGTGGAGTTTGTGGTCGAGGATGACCGCTGCTCCGGCGATGAGGGCACGCTGGTTGCCAACCGGGTCGTCTCCGACCCGCAGATTGTCGCAGTGGTAGGCCATGCCTGCTCGGGCGCGACGATTGCCGCTTCTGATGTCTACGCCGACGCGCGTATCCCAATGGTCTCGGCCAGCGCCACGGCGGCGCTGGTGACTGAGCGCGGCCTGGACGTGGTCAATCGCGTGGCGTTCCGCGATGACGCGCAAGGCACGGTGGATGCCAACTACCTGTACAAGGTGCTCGGCGTGCGCAAGCTGGCCGTTCTGCATGACAACGACGCCTATGGCCTGGGCCTGGCGGAAGTTGTGCGCGATGTCTTCACCGGGCTGGGTGGCGAAGTGGTTGGCTTCGCGGGCATCAACATTGACGATCAGGACTATCGCCCGGTGCTGACTCCGCTGGCGGCGGGCGCGCCAGAGGCGCTGTTCTTCGGCGGCTACAAGGAGCAGGCGATCCTGCTGATCACGCAGATGCAGGACGTGGGCCTGGGCGACGTGATCTTCTTCAGCGATGACGGCGTTCTGGGCGACGCGTTTATCGAAGGCTCTGGCGCGGCGGCTGAAGGCGCCTACGCCAGCTTCGTGGAAGAAGTGGAAGGCATCGCCGAAGCCAACGAAGCATTTGACGAGAAGTATGAAGACCTGTTCGGCGTCGAGCCAGAGTCTCAGGGGCCGTATCACGCCCATGCCTATGACGCCGCCAAGATCGTCCTGAACGCGCTGGCGGAAGTCGCCGTGCTGGACGACAGCGGTAACCTGGTGGTCGACCGCGAAGCCCTGATCGAAGCGATCCGCAACACGGCGGATTACGAGGGGCTGACCGGCGTGCTGACCTGCAACGAGAAGGGTGACTGCGGCGCGGGGTCAATCGGCATTCGTATGGTCGAAGACGGCGAGTGGGTGCCGGTCGATGTGCCGGACGATCTCGTTGAGTCGGACGCTAACTAGGTATAGAATAAAATGTAGACGCCTGTGAGCGTCTCGCGCACGTGAGGTGTGCGGCCAGCGCCGTCTGGGTAGAATGGCGCTGGCTGCACCTTGACTAATGTTGTTTGGGTGGCAAGCGGCTGCCTGGGCCTGCGATTCCTCTAATCGACACAGGCCGGGGCAGGAAGGTTCTGCGAGGCAGGTGAGCGCCTGAATCTGCCGCCGGGCCTGTCTACGATCGGACGGAGATCACGATGGCACAAGTCACGCAGGCCCGCTGGCAGAATCGACTGGACCTCGACTACGACCAGCTCAGCGGCAGATACTTCGGCATTGGTGCGCTGCTGGCTGCGGTGCGGATCGTGTGGGCGATCGCGCGGACTTCCGGGTTGTTGGGCGCTCCTCCGGACCCGGCGACGGCTGATGTCGAGGCCGCGCTTGGTGCGCTGCTGTGGGTCTACGCGGGCCTGGGGCTGATTGCCCTGATCGCGGCCCTTATCAGCCGGACACAGCGCGAGCAGAACGTCTCCTCAACGCGCATCATCATCAATTACGCCGGCGTGTTGTTTTTTCTGTTTCTTTCCATCCGCGTCGTTTCCGTCGTCGATTCGCAGAGTTACCCGGTTGCGGTGTGGGGGCTGCAACTGACCAACGGGCTGGTCCTGGGCGGCGTCTACGCGCTGGTGGCGCTCGGCTATACGCTCGTCTACGGCATCCTGTTCATGATCAACTTCGCGCACGGCGAAGTGCTGGTGCTCGGCACCTATGGCGGCTATTTCGCCATGACGTATGTGATGGACCTCGGCGGGGGGACCTTCGAAGTCGGCGCGGCCCAGGTGGCGGGCGTGCTGCTGCCGCTGTTGATCGCAGTCCTGTTTCTGCCGCTGGAGTTGCTGGCGTCGCGCGGTGGGCGCGAGCGCAGCAGCGGCGCGGAGGTCAGCCCGACCTGGCTGCTGACCGTCTCCAGCCTGCCGGTGCGCTTCCTGGTAGGCGCCCTGGTCGGCTACGGGCTGCTCCAGGCGCTGGGCGGCTTCGCGCCGTACCTCTACCGCATCGTGATCACCGTGCTGGGCCTGCTGTTTATCGTGGCGATGGGCATGCTGACCTCGATGCTGGTGGCGATCGGACTGGAGCGTGTCGCGTACCGGCCACTGCGCTACGCTCCGCGCCTGACTCCGCTGATCAGCGCCATCGGCGCGTCGTTCTTTCTGCAACAGGCGATGCTTAATATTTTCGGGCCGGGCCAGCGGTTCTACGTCCGCCCGAAGCTGATCGACGGCACGTTCAACGTTCGCCTGGGCAATCTGGGCGTGGTCCCGGTTACCAAGACCGGCGTGATCATCGTGATCGTGTCGATTCTGCTGATGATCCTGCTGTACGTGTTCGTGCAGCGCTCGAAGACAGGCCGCGCGATGCGCTCGGTGGCCGAAGACAAGAACACCGCCGCGCTGATGGGTGTTGATGTTGACCGCGTGATCGTGGTCACTTTCGCTATCGGCGCGCTGCTGGCGGGCGCGGCGGGCGTGATGATGGGCTTCCACAACCTGTCATTCAACTTCCGAACGGGCTTCATCCCTGGCCTGAAGGCGTTTACGGCGGCGGTCCTGGGCGGCATCGGCAACATCCCCGGCGCGATGTTTGGCGGTTTCTTCCTGGGGCTGGTCGAGGCGCTTGGCCCGACGATGCTCGGCATCCCGGCCGAGTACAAGGATGTGATCGCGTTCGGGCTGCTGGTGCTGGTGCTGATCTTCCGGCCCACCGGCATTTTCGGCGAAGTGCTATCGGAAAAGAAGGTCTAGCTATGATGCGACACCGCTTGCAGAGCGTTTCCGATACGCTGCGCACCGGCCTGAGCGCCGGATTCGTGACCGGCCTGATCCTGATTTTCCTGATTCTGATCGGCGTCCCGATCCGGCTGGAGAACCTGGCGCTGTTCTCGCTGCTGCTGACGACCGCGATCTTCGGCGTGCGGATTGCGCGCAAGCTGCGCGACGACGGCCTGGGCGCAATTCTGAGCAACGCGCTGGTCGCCGGGCTGGTCGCGGGGGTGATGCTCCTGCTGCTGATGGCGCTCGTCAACCGCTGGCAGGCGCGCGGGATCGATGTCCGGCGCTTCTTCGACGCGGTGTCGGCGCAGACGGTCACCGTGCTGTCGGGCGTGCCTGCCGAAAATCTGCACGCCAACCCGCCGATTGACCCGCTGACTGGCACTTATGTTGAGGGCAAACCGCTGCGCACCGACCCCTTCCGTCTGACCTTCGATGAAGACACCGCGCTGCATCTGAAGTTCGGCATGACGGGCGAGGCAGTGTTCGATCTGAACCTGATCATCGGCGGTCTGTACGGCTTCCTGCTGGTGATGGTCCTGACCTCGCTGATCGCGGCGATGGCGGCCTGGACCTGGATCGCCGCCGATCTGGGGCGGATTCGCCGCCGCGCTGGCACTGGCCTGGTGGGCAATCCGATCGTGTACTGGGCGATTATGCTGCTGCCATTGATTTTCTTCGGCCTGTTCTGGCTGACCGAGGGGCAGGGCGCGGTCGATCCGATCCTGAAGATGCGTTCCGGCAAGCGCGAAGCGCAGCTTCTGATCGCCTTTCTGATCATCCTGTGGGCGCTGGTCATCATGCGCCGCGCGCAGCCGAATGACTGGGGACTGGGATACCGGGCGCGTGTCGGTGTGGTCGCGGTGCCGGTGGCGTTGATCCTGCTGGTCGGTGTCGGGCGCATTGTCGGCAACAACTCGACCTTTATTGCCACCGGCGACGAGCCGCGCGGCAGCCAGACGCTCAGCAGCGTGGCGCTCGCCGCCGCCGGGCTGATGATCGTCGCGCGCAGCGCGCTGGTGATGCGCGCGACGGGCCGCTTCGAGAGCCAGTTCGCGCAGGCGCTCTCGTTGGCTGTGCTGCTGATCGTTCCGCTCTACCTTGACCAGTACCAGACCGACGTGATGACGCTGGTCGGCATCAACGTTATGCTCGGGCTGGGGCTGAACATCGTCGTCGGCTACGCGGGCCTGCTCGACCTGGGATACGTCGCGTTCTTCGCGCTCGGCGCGTACACTTATGCCTTTCTGTCGTCCGACCAACTGATCTATGATGACCAGCAGCAGCCGATCGGTCTGAAGTTCGCCGGAAACGACGAGGCAGTGATCCGTATGGCGGGCTGGATGACGATCACCGTGTTCGTCGCCGCACTGGTGATCGGGGCCGGACTGTGGTGGTGGCGGAAAAATCGGGCGGCGAGCGGGCAGAGACGCACGGGCCGCGCGGCGCTGCTGGATACGTCGCCGCGCCCTTCATTTGGCGTGACCGCCCTGCTGGTGGGGCTGGCGGCGCTCGTCAGCCTGATCGTTGCCCTGCTGCTCGACGGCTCGTCGTTTTACCAGAACCTGTTTTCCGGCGCTTCGCCGTTCCTGACCGGGCTGGTAGCAGGCGTGCTGGTCGCCGGGATCGCGGGTATTCTGCTCGGTATCCCGGTCCTGCGGCTGCGCGGCGACTATCTGGCGATTGTGACGCTCGGCTTCGGCGAGATTATCCGCCTGTTGTTCAACAATCTGCGCGATTTCACTGGCGGGCCGCAGGGTGTGCTGCAAATCCCGCGCCCAGTGCCGCCGAATGTATCCGGCCCGGCGAGCTATCTGACGCTGCTCTATCTGGTGCTGCTCGGCGCGGCGCTGATCGCGCTGTTCTCCGGGCGGTTGAAACGCTCGCGCACCGGGCGCGCGTGGAGCGCGATGAAAAGCGACGAGCGCATCGCACAGTCGATGGGCGTTAACCTGGTGCAGTCAAAACTGACGGCCTTCGCCATTGGCGCGGCGTTCGCGGGGATCGGCGGTGTGCTGTTCGCAGCACGCCAGCGCAACATCTTCCCCGGCGACTTCCGGCTCGACGTGTCGATCGAGGTGCTCAGCCTGGTGATCATCGGCGGTATGGGCAGCATTCCTGGCGTGATCATGGGCGCGATTGTGCTGATCGGGCTGCCAGAAGTTCTGCGCGAGCTGGCGACCTACCGTATCCTTGTGTTTGGCGCGCTGCTGGTGGCGATGGTGATCATCCGGCCACGCGGCCTGCTGCCAGAGCCGCCGGCTGAGATGGCCGAGCGCGCCCGACGGCTGGCCGGGGTGCGCCCGGCGCCGCCCGAACAGGAGGCTGAGCCGCGATGATCGAATCGTCGCCCTCTCGCATGACGGCTCTCGACCCACCCGTCCTTGAAGCGCGGGACGTGACCAAGCGCTTTGGCGGGCTGATCGCGGTCGGGGACCTGGATATCGTCGTCTGCCGGAGCCAGATTGCCAGCGTGATCGGCCCGAATGGCGCCGGGAAGACGACTCTGTTCAACTGTATCAGCGGCTTCTACACGCCGGAAGAAGGTGAGATCATCTTCCAGGGGTATCCCATACACGGCCTGCGCCCGGACCAGATCACGGCGCTCGGCATCGCGCGGACGTACCAGAATATCCACCTGTTCGCCGGGATGACCGCGATGGAGAACGTACTGGTCGGGATTCACTCCAATCTGCGCGCGACGCCGCTCGGCGCGCTGCTCAGTATGCCGTTGACGCAGCAGGAAGAGGAAGTGGCCCTGGTCACGGCCTACGAGCTGCTGGAGTTCATCGATCTCGCTGCCGAGGCGGATACGCTGGCGACCAATCTGGCGTATGGCAGCCAGCGCCGGCTGGAAATCGCGCGCGCCCTGGCGAGCAACCCCCGGCTGCTGCTGCTCGACGAGCCGACCGCTGGCATGAACCCGCAGGAAACTGAGGAGACGATGGTGTTCATCCGCCGTCTGCGGGATGAGCGCGACCTGACTATCCTGCTGATCGAGCACGATATGCACCTGGTGATGAAGATTTCCGACCAGGTGACTGTGCTCGACTATGGACGCAAAATCTCGGAAGGCACACCCGATCAGGTTCAGCGTGATCCGCTGGTGATCGAGGCGTATCTGGGCGCTCCGGCGGACGAGTTGGTTTCGGGGTTCCTGAGCAACGAATAAGTGCGGGCGAAGGACAGCAGCGATGGCGCTTCTCGAAGTTGACAATCTCCACGCCTATTACGGCAAAATCCACGCGCTGAAAGGCATCTCGCTGACCGTCGAGGCGGGCGAGATCGTGACGCTGATCGGCGGCAACGGCGCGGGCAAAACCACGACGCTTAATTCGATCTGCGGGATCGTGCGTGCTGGTGAGGGGCGTGTGACGCTCGCCGACGAGGATATCACCTTGCTGGCGCCACACAAGATTGTCGAGCGCGGGGTTGTGCAGTCGCCCGAAGGTCGCAAGATTTTCCAGCGCCTGACTGTGATCGAAAACCTGGAGATGGGCGCCTACACGCGCACCGATCCGCATGGCATCGCGCGCGATCTGGAATTCGTATTCGACACCTTTCCGCGCCTGCGCGAGCGGCAGCGGCAGCTTGGCGGTACGCTCTCCGGCGGCGAGCAGCAGATGCTGGCGATTGGCCGCGCGCTGATGGCGCGCCCGCGCGTGCTGCTGCTCGACGAGCCGTCGATGGGCCTCGCGCCGCTGCTGGTGCGCGACATCTTCCGCGTGATCGAGTATCTGAACAAGCACGAGACGACTATTCTGCTGGTCGAGCAGAATGCGCTGATGGCGCTGGCAGTCGCGCACCGGGGCTACGTGCTGCAAACCGGCAGGATTATCCTCTCCGATACGGCCGAGGCGCTGCGCCAGAACGCGATGGTGCGCGCGGCCTATCTGGGCGAACAGTAGAGGGCGGCGATGATAAACCGGCGGAGAAGGCGGTTGTTTGGGGCGCTGGCGCTGCTGCTGATCGCAGGGGCTGCGCTGACTGCCTGCGGCGCGACGCCCCGCGCCGAAGCAGAGAAGCTCGTTGGCTTTATCCCGGACGAGTACAATGACTGGGAGCGCGACGACGGCGACACCGTCCGCCTGCGCTCGGACACAGTCTTTTCGATCGGGCATGTCACGCTGATCTACGAGGGTCCCGACGACGCGCTGGCCTATATCGTGGTCGAAGCGCATGGCAGCGACGATGCGGCCCAGGTCGCCGCGACCAGGCGCCTGCGCGAGTGGCAGCTTCAGGGATTGACGATCGAGGCCAATCGTGCGCCGAAACAGGTGACTGCCGACGTGGCGCAAACCGACCGCGTGCGCTACGCCTTGCTGCACGAGGGATCGACGGTGGTCGAGATCGACGCGATTGCCGCCGAAGGCGAGGCGCCGGTCAGCGACGAGGCGTTCGAGGACCTGCTGTTCCTGGTGCGCAACGCCTTCGTGCGCGCGGCGGGGAAGTAACAGTTGAGGACAGTTTGTAACTAAAGAAGGTTAACTATACAGTTCCAAATAGCGCCGAACGACCTCAACGGCCCGCGTTACACCGTTTTCTGCTGCCATCCTATCTCGTAGGTTAGCAGCTCGCTGCTGCATTTCCGTATCCTCGCTCATTATCTGAATTGCGTGGGCAAGATTCTCGACCGTCAGCTTTGAAAACGGAACCGGAGCTGGTCCTGCGCCGAGTTCGTGCGTTCGTTTCCCCCAGAAGGGCTGATCCGCCGTGAATGGGACGACCGTTGAAGGTACACCTGAACGCAGGGCAAATCCAGTTGTCCCTGATCCACCGTGATGGATGATAGCTGCTGTGCGCGGGAAAAGCCACGCATATGGGGCATAATCCAGCAGGAACACGGTGTCCGGTAGCGCAGGCGCGCCCAGTTTTGCCCAACCCGCATGAAGAATACCGCGCTTACCACTCCGCCTGAGCGCTTCAAGGATGAGGGTGGTTGTGCTTCGCGGATCAGGAACGGGCATACTTCCAAAACCGATAAACACGGGGGGATTACCTGCTTCAAGGAATTTCAGTAGCGCTTCAGACGGTTGCCAATCGGGTTCATCCAATGTCCAGTAACCCGTTGTATGCACATGATCGCGCCATTCTGGCTGTGTGGAGATGACGTTCTCACTGAAGCCTTGAATCACCGGGGTACCCTCGCGTGCCATGCGGCGTATATTACCCCACCAGAACGATGCACGCGGCAGACCAAGCTCCTGCCGAAACTGGTTGATCGACTTGCGGAACGGATGCCATGCCAATTGCTGCCCCAAAGCGTAGGTCAGACGGTTGTACCATCTTCCCAGCGAAAACTGTATCGGCAGCAGCGATAACGGATACGCCGCTGTGGCTTCCTGGGGAATAACGGACAGGGCAGTATAAGGCACGTGCAGATGCTCCGCCAAATCGTAGCCGTAGAAGCCGCCCGGCAGCTGGCTCAAAATCGCGTCGGAGTCGCGCAGCGCATCGGCGGCGAACGCCTCCTGATAACTTTTGGTGATCGCGCCAAACGTTTGCATAATGCCACGATACATTGACAGCAGGTTAAGTCCGTTCCCTTTCATCCCGGCAAGCATCATCTCATTCGTGAGCGCCTGCGCGTCACCTTCAACCGGGAAGAACTCCAGTCCCTGCCCGCGCACCATCGGCTCGAAACTCTCCAGCGTAACGATACGGACAGCATACCCAGCATCAAACAATCCGCGCCCCAGCGCGACGATAGGCTGTACATCTCCGCGTGATCCAACAGCAATGATTGTGAGTTTCATGAGTCACCGAAGCCTAGAGCATAATCTGTCACTTCCTCAACCATCCTGCGCGGGTATTCATAGCCCAGCCTAAGTGCTGTTTCTTCTGTCAATCGTATGAACAGGCGCATGGATGCGATCAAAGATTTTCGACTGTCTGCCGCATCGAAATGTGCGAAGACATCATGAAGTTCCCGCCATGTCATCTCGCTGGCCCAATCCCGCATGAAAGCGCCACGATGGTATGTGTCCACCGGGCTATCATGGGTGGCGTGGGCGTGCCATTCCAGCATTTCAAGCAGCATCCTCTGCTGAATCTGATCTGCCCATTTCGCTTTCCACAGGTTGCTGCGCTTGATCTGCTTGGCAACGTAGGCCGCGCCGTAAAAACTTCCTACCGGACACTTGAACAAATGAGCGAGGGCCAGACAATTTCCACAGACTCGATAAGGTTAAGGCGCGACCCAAAAACCCATCGAGGAGTTGTGCGAAATGCTGTCTAACCCTGAACTGTATGATACTTGGCGCAAGCAGTTGTATCAACTGACGCCGGACAGCAGAGGCATCACTTCAAAATGAGTGATGGGAGATAATGGGGCGAAAAAGGAAGCTCCGTGTTGAGCGAATTGAAGCCAGCCTGGAGTGCGTGGGCGAGCGCCAATGGGGTCGTGTCAGGACAGCGCAAAACGGCTGAGAAGTCGAATGAAATCACGGCGCTCTCCGACCTGCTGGAGTTGTCGAACGTGTCAGGCTGCATCGTGACGATTGATGCGATGGGATGCCGACCAGGAATGCGCCGCACATCCGCGCTGCACATCCGCGACCGGCGCATCACCGAGCAGACCGCCATGCAGGCTGTGATGGAGACGGAGATCCGCCTGGGACATTCCCCGCGCGACGTGAGCGCCGACAGCCTCGGCTACGATATCGAGAGCCGCGACGGAGAAACCGGACTGCTTCGCTTTATCGAGGTCAAGGGACGGCACGCCGGTGCGGAAACCGTGACCGTCACCTATAATGAAATTCGCGCGCTTTGCAACCGGCCCGATACCGGCATCCTGGCGCTGGCGGAAGTGGATGATGACGGGCGAGCGCATCCACCGCGCTATGTG